>JANPLG010000611.1:0-18647 GCA_031426395.1 Actinomycetes bacterium | reverse complement strand
GGCATCGACCCGGGGGGGAGATGTGGTCGGTGACAGCCACTTCGGGGAGGTGGCTGGAGGAGAAGCGGCTACACCATGAGGCCGCTGACGACGCAGTGACGATTTGCTCTGCCTCGGAACACGTTCCCGCTCCCGATGGGGTGAGGAAGGGCAGTAGGATTAAGCGTGCCCTGCGTCCTGAACGCATCCTGATCTCGCCGCTCCCCTCAATCCGCTCATGCCCAGCTTCCTCCCCCTTGATCCCGCCGCCTGCGGGCTGACCGCTGAACTCTCCACGGACATCCAGCTCCTCAACCGGCTCCTCGGAGAGGTGGTGGCGGAGCAAGCGGATGGCGAGGACCTAGTAGCCCTTGCCCAGCGCCTCTACCTGGATGAGGACAACCCGGATGCGGCGGCGGCCCCGCTGGCGGAGCTGGGGGAGCCACGGACGGTCGAGCGGCTGCTCAGGGCGTTCACCGTCTTCTTCCAACTCCTGAACACGGCGGAGCAGAAGGAGATCATCCGCGTCAACCGGCAGCGAGGCGTGGAAGCCTCCAAGGAAGGCGCGGCACCACGCGCGGAGTCGATCCGCGACGCCGTGCGTAAGCTGAAAGACGCCGGACTCTCTGCGGACGAGGTGCAAACGCTGCTGAAGCGAGTGCTGGTCTGCCCCACGCTCACCGCCCACCCGACGGAGGCTCGGCGGCGGGCGGTGATGGACAAGCTGCAGCAGATTGCCTGGGGGCTGGCCCGGCACGGCGAGCCGGCAGGCCTACCACGCCTCGACGCGCCGCTCACGGATGGCGGCGGCGCGGAAGCGGAACTGCGCCGCACGCTGCTGGCGCTCTGGCAAACGGACGAGGTTCGGTCCACCGCCATCACCGTGGACGACGAGGTCCGCAACGGCCTCTACTTCTTCGAGCACACCATTCTGCAGGTGGTGCCGTGGCTCCATGACGACCTCCGCAGTGCGCTGTCGGAGCACTACCCGGGCCACGAGTTCGAGATTCTCCCGTTCATCCGGTACCGGTCATGGGTAGGCGGCGACCGGGACGGCAACCCGAACGTGACGCCGGAGATGACCTGGCGCACGCTGATCCGCCACAAGCAGCTCATCGTCCGGCACTACATGGAGACGGTCGACCGCCTCCGGCCAGACTTCAGCCAGAGCTCCGGCCTGACCCAGCCCAGCGGGGAACTGCTCGCCTCTCTCAAGGAGGACGCGGCGCGCGTGAGCCTCCCCGCCAAGCGTCTAGCGCGCTACGCCCACGAGCCGTACGGGCTGAAGATGCTTTACATCCAGGCGCGGCTTCAGGCGACGCTCGACCATCTGGCCGGCCTGGGCGATTACCGCCAGGAGGGACCGCTCTTCGTTGCCCGCCCGCCGGCGTACGAGGGGTCGCTGGAACTACTGGCGGACCTCCAACTGCTGCAGCGGAGCCTGGCGCAAGATCACGCGGTCCCGCTTGCGGAGCAAGGTGAGCTTTCTCATTTGGTGTCGCGGGTCCGCACCTTCGGGTTCCGCCTCGCCTCGCTGGACCTGCGCCAGCACAGCGAGCAGCACGAAGCCGCAGTCACCGAGATCCTGCAGGCCGCAGCCGCCATCCCGGACGGTCGCCTCTACTCGGAACTGGCCGAGGACGAGAGGCTGCGGCTGCTGACCCGCGAGGTCCTCAACCCTCGTCCCCTGATCCCGCGTGGTTGGGAGTGCGGCAGCGACACGCGGCATGTGATCGACGTCTTCGAGGTAGCGCGCCGCGCGCAGCGCTATCTATCGCCCCACTGCACGGAGACCTACATCGTCTCCATGACCCACGGCGTCAGCGACCTCCTTGAGGTGATGCTGCTGGCGAAGGAGGCCGGGGTTCTACGCTGGCGGATGGAGGGAGAGAAGCCAGTACTAGAGAGCGACCTCGACATCGTGCCGCTCTTCGAGACGATTGAGGACCTCCAGCAGTGCGAGGAGTTGGTGCGTCGCCTCTTTGCCAACCCCGCCTACCGCGCGCAGCTCAACGCCCGCAAGCGGTTCCAGGAAGTGATGCTGGGCTACAGCGACAGCAACAAAGATGGCGGGTACCTCGCCTCTAACTGGGCGCTGTACGAGGCGCAGACGCGGCTGGCGCGAGTGGCGAAGACGGCCGGCGTCTCACTACGGTTCTTCCACGGCCGTGGCGGGACGGTCGGACGCGGCGGCGGCCGCGCCAATCAGGCGATCCTCTCCCAGCCTGCGGGCAGCTTCAGCGGACAGATCCGCTTCACGGAGCAGGGTGAGGTGATCTCGTTCCGCTACAGCCTGGCCCCGATTGCGCACCGGCACCTGGAGCAACTGGTCAGCGCCGTGCTGATTGCGGGCGCGGACCAGCCTTCACGCAAAGCGGCGCCCCACAACTGGATGGACGCCGTCCGCAAGATGGCGGAGCAGAGCCGGTCGGCGTACCGCGGCCTGACGTATGAGGACCCCGACTTCTGGACCTTTTACCGCCAAGCAACTCCCATTGAGCATATCCGCCGGCTCAGCATCGCTTCACGGCCGGTCTTTCGCCCCGGCCGGAACATCGAGGGAGTCGGCAACCTACGTGCCATTCCGTGGGTGTTCGCTTGGATCCAGAGCCGGCACCTTTTCCCAGGCTGGTATGGCCTGGGCAGATCGCTCTCATGGTTCGGCGAGCAGTCGGAGGAGAATGAGGCGCTGCTTCGTCGGATGTATCGCGACTGGCCGTTCTTCCGCACCATGATCGGCAACGCGGAGCTGGAGCTGGCGCGCGCGGACTTCCCTACGGCCCGTCGCTACGCCGCGCGGGTGCGACCGGTGGAGGTGGGCGAGCGCATCCAGGGGGTGCTGGAGGCGGAGTATGCTCTCACGCGGGAATGGGTGCTCCGCATCACCGGAGCGCCGGATCTGCTGGATCGCGGCAAGGTGCTCCGTGGCACCATCGCCCTGCGGAACCCGGTGGTGGCACCCATGAACCGGCTGCAGGTGATGCTGCTGGACAGCACGGCGCAGGGCCAAAGCAGCGAAGGCACTGAAGCGGAGGATCCGTGGCGGGACGCTCTACTGCTCAGTATCATCGGCGTGGCGGCGGCGATGCAAAGCACGGGGTAAGAGGGGTCCGATTTGCAATTGTCAATTGTCAATTTACAATTGCAAATCGGATTGGACCGCCGTAGGACGTTGAGCGCCGGTCTTGCGCTGGTGGACGTCCAGGACCAGGGCTGACCACTCTGTGACCTTGGCATCCCAGGTCTCGCCGCGCATGCTGTCACTGCGCGCCTGCCGCTTCTCCGGGGTCTCTTCCGCCAGGGTGCGGAGGATGCCCGCCTCGAACTCCTCGTGCGTCTCGGCCACGCAGACGCGGTCGGCGTATGCGCGGACCTCCGGAAGGGCGGTGGAGACGACCGGCACACCGGCGCTGAGGTATTCCCGCAGCTTGATGGGGTTCATGTGCCAGGTCAGCTCGTTGACCCGGTGCGGGATGAGGCCGACACTGAACGCCTTGCAGTAGGCGGGCAATTCGTCATGAGACTTGCGGCCTAGGAAGCGGACGTTGGGCAGGCGCTCCAGCGCGCTCACATCCACCATCACCTTGCCCACGAAGGCGAACGTCCACTCCGGGTGACGCTCAGCAAGCCGCAGGAGCAGTTCCAGGTCGTTCCAGTCCTCCACCAGGCCGAAGTAGCCAATGATGGGCGTGGTCACATCCGCGAGGTCAGCAGGGATCGGGAGGGCATGATCGAGCGCCTGGCGGAACTTCTCCCACTGGACGCCGTGAAGCGCCACATGCGTCTCCGGGTTGAGGGGGCGCAGGTCATCTGCGAGGGTGTTGCTGGTGCAGAAGAGGACGTCGCAGGAGCCGGCGAGGTCTTCCACCCAGCGCTTCATCTGCGCGCCATCCACGGTGGAGAATGAGGTCCAGTTGTCGGTGTAGTAGTAAACCACCAGCTTGGCACCGAGGTGGTTGGCATAGGGGCCGGTGGTCGGCACCCAGACCCAGAGCTGGAAGTCCCGCATCCCCAATTTCCGCCGTAGCGCACCGAGGGAAGCACGGAGGATCATGCGGTTGAGCTGCACCGCCCACGGCTTCCCATGCATCGGCAGGACGATGGGGGTGTAGACCCACATCCGCTCGCCCACCTGCTTCGCCCCACGGAAGAAGCCGGCCAGCTTGTTGACGATCTTCCGGAGGTCCTTGCCCTGCGCGAGGTTGGGAGTGCGTGAAGCGATGGAGTTGAGCCACAGCACGCGGTTCTCCCGCGCCAGCACGTTCATCACCTGGTTGCAACTGGTAGGGTCCGCGCCCCAGTCCTTGGCAAAGACGATGATGTTTTCTCCGCGCATGCTCACTCCAGAAGGGGCCAGGATCCATCGCCGCCCAAGCAATCTTACGCCGTTGAGAAGCAGGTGGGTCTGGCGGTTCAGGCGGGCGGTGGGGAGGTGCGAGGCCACATGGAGGCGTGCAACCATCAGCTACCGGGACAGCCTTGCCAACTGAAGGACCTATTGGCAACGAGGCAGTTGCTCTTCACTCCATGACCGCCGTCACACACCGTGTTTGTCGGTGGGGCGTCTCAGTCGGGAGTCGGGCACCCTCCACTGGCACCCCGGTGCAGTACGGGCGTGGCTGGATCCCCGCATCGGACGGGCCGCTTCGCACTCAAGGTTCCGGGCGAGGATGACACAGATTGGCGCTGCTCATGGGGTATTCGGCCTCAGCGGTAGATCCAACCGCTCCACGCCCCCGGCCGTCATCCTCGTCGGCGTTCGCTCGGGGCGCGGTGACCGTCGCCTTCGGGGATCCAGCTGTATCCCACATTTGCGTCAGAGTACCCGCTGCGCCTCCATCGCCTCCATCCACGGCGCCAGTCGGAACACTCTTGTGAACCAGGACTTGATGCGCGAATCTGGGCGGTCGGCCTCGGGCACGCCTGGGGATACCATTGATGCAGTTGCCTTTCGTAGATGGTGCGCTCGCCCTCGCTGGAACCCCTATGCCTAGAATCGCTGTTCGACTTCCCGCTGCTGCGGCGGCCATGGCTTCCGTGAAAGCCGCACTCGCCGCTTTGCCGGACGGGATAACTGCTGAAGCCGTGGAACTGGTGGAGTGGCGGGACTATGATCTGGCTATCGTCGAAGCGGCCATCCAGGAGCGGGGTCTGACGGTTGCCGCCCTTGCGTTGGACACGGGTGGACCGCTCTCCACGGTGCCGGACATCGACGCTCTGATGACCGGCGTCTCCGAGACGCTGGAGACGGCGGAGCGGCTAGGGGCGAATCTGGTCACCGTCACGTCGGGCGGATCGGCGCTCGGAGGCAGCCAGGCCTCTCAGATGAGCATGGTGCTGGCGAAGCTCCAGGCCGCCGCACCGCTGCTCGAGGATGCGGGCGTCATCGCAGCGCTCGGTCTCGACCGCAGCCCCGACGCGCTGATTGCGACGGTTGAGCAGGCACGGAAGGTGGTGGAGGAAGTCGCCAGCCTGAACATCCGCCTGCTGCTTGACCTTGACCCGACCCAATCGTCACCTGCGGAGATTGACGACCTGCTGGCGGACCCCGCTTCCGTCGCCCTCATCCGCATTGGTAATGCCAGCATGGACTCAGATGCGTTGCAGGCGCTCCTCCAGCGCATCGAAGGGACGGGGTATCAGGGCTTCGTGACGATCGGGAGGGCCGGCGCTACGGCGTTCTGACCCTTCACGCTACGCGAGGATGGCTCGCGGGCGACGAAGGCTGACGGGCAGAGATCGTCAAGAGGGCACGCCTCACAGTTGGGGCGGCGGGCGATGCAGACCCTTCGGCCGTGCAGGATCAGGAGGTGCGAGGCGCTGGTCCAGTGCTCGCGCGGGAACATGGACATCAGGTCGCGCTCAATCTTGACCGGGTCGGTGTGCTCGGTCAGGCGCAGCAGGCCGGAGAGCCGCGTGACATGCGTGTCCACCGCGATGCCTTCGTTCTTGTTGAAGATGTTGCCCAGGACCACGTTCGCCGTCTTGCGGGCCACTCCCGGGAGGGTGAGCAGCTCTTCCATGGTGTCGGGCACCTGGCCACCGTACACTTCCAGGATGCGCTGGCACGCTCCGCGGATGTTCTTCGCCTTGTTGCGGAAGAAGCCGGTGCTGTGGATGTCTTCCTCAAGCTCCTCCTGCGGCACCGCGAGGTAGTCCTCAGGCGAGCGGTACTTCTCAAAGAGGGAGGCGGTGACGATGTTCACGCGCACATCGGTGCACTGCGCGGAGAGGATGGTCGCCACCAGCAGCTCAAGCGGATTCCGGAAGTTCAGCTCGCACTGCGGTGCTGGATAGAGCTCGTAGAGCCGGTCGATGAGGGTGAGCGGCGGAACCGGCTTGCGGGCTTTCGAACGAGTCATAGCTTGTGAGTCATCGGGAGCAGGGCGAACTATGCTAATCGTAGCCGTAACTGGGCCAGGCTGGTAAGCGGTCGTAACCGCCACGCGCACCGGGCGTTATACGGAGCAGAGGAAGCCATGGACGCCGCAAACGACCCGACCGCACAGACTGCCCCGCCCAGCTACCCGCCGCAGACTCATGAATCCGGGCAGGTGCATGCCGTGCAATCCGGCACTCCCTACGCGGGGTTCGGTGGATCGCCGCCCGGATTGCCGAACCCAGTGCTGAATGCGGCACCCAGCAGCAACGCGGTAACGGCGCTGGTGCTGGGGCTCGTCTCGCTGCTGTGCGGCCTCGGACCTTTCACTGGCATTCCGGCCTGGGTGATCGGCCGCCTGGAGATACGCAAGGCCGACAAGGGCGAGGCGCCAAGTTCCGGTCGGGCCACGGCTGCGGTTGGCATGTATCTTGGGATCATGTCGACCGTCATCACGCTCCTGGCACTTGTGATCTTCGGCCTGATTATGACGCTTGCGTGGCAGGCGTCCGGTTAGCGCTTCTCCGGACACACGGGGAGCAATCGCTTATGTGCGGGTCCGATGACCCGAACGGGAGAAGCATGAGCGCACCCGTAGACCATCCCCTCGAGCCCTTCGTGGAATGCGAGGTCACCTACACGCTACTCGTCGGGGGCCAGCTTTTGGTCGTGGAGCACGTGCCCGCTTGCGTGAATCTCGAAACCGGAGAGGAATTCTTTGCTCCCGAGACAGTCGAGCGCCTGCACGAGGTCGTCCGACAACGTTCAAAGCCAGCCCGGGTGATCGAAACCCCGGTTTATGATTTCGCGGCGTGAGAACGGCAGCCAGACCCCATCGAATTTACGTGCAAGAGGCGATGTAGAAGCACTTGTGCGGGATGGCTCTTGCCTGTCTGGCCGCTGGTGGTTTGCACTCGTCGTCGCGTTTGCGCATGCCGCTCGTTAGCGGCCGCGCTTCTTCTGGTGCGTCTCCGGCAGCGGGTACTTCTGTAGGAACTCTTCGTAGGTCCCGCGGAAGTCGATGATGGTGCCGTTCTGGAAAGACCAGATACGGGTGGCGGCGTCGCTGATCAGGTCCCGGTCATGGCTGACGAGGAAGATGCCGCCGGGAAACTGGGAGAGCCCGTCGCCAAGGGCGTTCACGGCTTCCAGGTCGAGGTGGTTGGTCGGCTCATCGAAGATGAGGACCGGTTTCTTCTCCAGCATCATCTTGGCCATGAGCAGCCGGGCCGTCTCGCCGCCGGAGATGCCGCTGGTCGGCTTCAGCCCGTCATCGCCCTGGAAGAGCATCCGACCCAGAACGCTGCGCACCGCCTGCACGCCGTCCGCGCTGATGTCGTAGGTGATCAGCCAGTCCGCCACCGTGTAGCCGGGCGGGATCAGGTCGGTGGCGTCCTGCGGGTAGTAGCTCCACTCGACGGACGCGCCCCACTTCACTTCGCCGGCGTCCGGCTGCACTTCCCCGGTGAGGCACTTGATCAGGGTGGTCTTGCCGGCACCATTGGAGCCGATGATGGCAATCCGCTCACCGCGCAGGACCTCGGCGTTGAAGTCCTTGAAAAGCGTTTTGCCGTCGAACGACTTGGTCAGGCCCTTGAAGGCAACCACGTCCTTGCCGCCCGGCTTGATCTGATCGAAGCGGATGTAGGGGCGCTGGATGTTGGAGCGCTTCAGTTCCTGGGGCTGCAGCCGCGCGACTTCCTTCCGGCGGGCCTGGGCCTGGCTGGCGCGCTGTCCCGCGCCAAACCGCGCGATGAACTCCTGCAACTGGGTGATCTTCTTCATCTTGTCCCGGTTTTCGGATTCCACGCGTGAGCGGCTGGAGAGCTTCTGCTCCACCATGTCATCGTAGTTGCCGGGATAGAGGATGATCGTTTCGTAATCGATATCGGCGATGTGGGTGCAGACGGCGTTGAGGAAGTGGCGGTCGTGCGAGATCACGATCATGGTGCCGTCGTAGTCCGCCAGGAAGCTCTCCAGCCAGTGGATCGCTTCAAGGTCCATGTAGTTGGTCGGCTCATCCAGGAGCAGCGCCTGCGGGTTGCCGAAGACGGCCTGGGCCAGCAGCACCCGGAACTTCATGTCGGTGGGGAGCGTGCTCATCAGGTCGCGGTGCCGCGCATCCTCCAGGCCGATGCCGCGCAGGATCTCCTCCGCCTCGATCTCCGCCATGTAGCCGTTCTCGTCCGCGATGATGTTCTCCAGGTCCTCCAGCTTCTTGAGGTTCTCCTCGGAGTAGTCGCCCGCGTCGACGATTGCGTCCCGATCCTTGAAGGCGCTCCAGAGGATCTTGTTGCCCATCATCACCGTGTCGACGATCAGCTCGTTGTCGAACGCGAACTGGTCCTGCCGTAGGACGCCGACCTTCTTCGGTCGCACGATCACGCCGGCGTTGGTGGGGTCGATGTCGCCCGTGAGGATCTTCATGAAGGTCGACTTGCCCGCGCCGTTGGGGCCGGTGAGGCCATAGCGGTTCCCCGGCGTGAACTTGACGTTCACGTTCTCGAAGAGGATGCGGGTGCCGAACGATTTGGTGACGTTGTTGACGGAAATCATGGCGAATGCAGGGGGTGGCGTGAATCGGCTAAAGCTGGAGATCAACTGCCTGAATGCAAGGCTCGAGAAGTAACAGGAGCTCGCTTGCATCGTGGGCAGGACCGTTGTGCTCCCACGCCGCCGTACGCGCAGAAACACCGCCCGACCAGCGCCGCTCGGACCGTGCTTACTATAGCGGCTCCAGCACCGGAATTGAACCCTGACGGCTGGCTGCGATCCACGATCCGGGCATTTAGGCGGTCCAGGCCCTCTGTCGAACGAAATGCATGGTAGCTAGTGTTCATTGTTTTTATGGGGGGGACTACACCACCACCGAGGGCAATTCAGAATGCAGAATTCAGAATGCAAATGGTCGCACCTTTGGTTGCAGTGGGCGGGACGGATGCGAGCGTGCAGAGCAGGGTTCAAGGGGCCGTGAGAGTATTCGCCCATTGGAGCGGACTTGGTCGACGTGCAGAAAAGTCGTCGCGCCAGGAAGCCCAGGAAGGGCCATCTGGCGACTTTCTGGACTGAAATGACCCCCTGAAGCCACCTCGATGAGTGTAAGTTTTTTAATTCTTTCACAGCCACTCAAGGCCCAGTCTTGGGCGGGAGGCTGACTGTGGGTTCAGGGGGTTCAGGGTTCAGTCTTGGGCAGGAGGCCGGTCCTGGATGCAGGAGACCGCAGGTGGGTAGCTGTTGGCTGGAGGCAAACGAGCATGCCGGGGTGGTGAAGGATTTCCTTTCCTTTCGCGGACCTCAACTGCTTAGCGTGTCATCTGGGGATTCTGTCTGCCTGGATGAAGGGTCGCACCCCTAACGGCTGGGGGCAGCCAGCGCAGTCGGACCCGGGCCGTCGAGGCTCGGTGGACTGCCGTGCCGCGCCTGGCGAACCAGAACAAATACCACGATTAGCCTTGATTATCAAACGTATTTTTGATAGTATAGTTCTACCGATGGAAGCTGAGAACCGACCTGGAACAAGCGACACTGACCCGGTAAAACGGCGAGGCAAAGAGATGAGTACGACAACCAATCGAATGACGAAGAAAGAGCTGGCGGTGGGGATGCACGAGAAGGGGATGCGGGTGGAGCACATTGCTGAGCTGCTCCACAGCGACCCCAGCTACGTTGCCAACGCCCTGATTGAGAGAGGGCATGCTCCCAGCTACGCGGACCTGTACACCTCCACGGGGCCACAGAACCCGTACGCGGCGCTGATGGCCGGCGTGCTGCGGTTCAAGCACGTGGAGGCGGCTGCGGAGAGCGTGAGCCGGATCAACACGCTCTGGGAAGAGTACGCGGCGCTGCGGGACCGCCGGGGCATGCACCAGTGCGAAGCGCTGGCCCTGGTGGGCAAGAACCGCGCCGAGGGAATCGGCAAGTGGAAGGAAGCCCAGCTCTTTGCCGACTGGCTAACCGCGCACCTGAAGGTGCAGCGGCCCGCCGAGAGCTCCCGGCCGCAGCTCACCCTGCTCACCGGCGGCACTAACGGTGACGAGCCGCAGTATGACGAGCAGGAACTGGCGATGGCCGCTTGACCAATGGGCCGGATTGCAACGCTGAATCCGACGTTGGGCGTGGCGTGTCTTGCGTTGGGGTTGGCCTCTGTCGTAGGGGTCGATACCCCGGTGCGGGGTGGGCGTGGCTGGATCCCCGCAGGGCAGGGCCCGCTTCGCAGTGAAATTGCGTGGCAAGGATGACGAGGTGATCCTGGCGCGGATGGGATGCTCACTTCAACCGCGACGGATCCACCTACTTTCGACGGTCGCACCCTAGCTGGGCAAGCGGTGGACGGCCCGCGGGGAAGGGGTTAGGCTTCCAGAGAACCGGCACCGGGCCGGCTGAGAGTGAGGATGGACCGATGGCGGATCTCTGGCAGCGCTACCAACATTACCTCTATCAGGATGAGGCGCTTGGCTTCTCCCTCGACATCAGCCGGATGGCGTTTCCGGACGACTTCTTCGCCCGGATGGAGTCCCCCATCGGTCGCGCGTTCGAAGCGATGACCGCGCTGGAGTCGGGGGCTATTGCGAACCCGGACGAGGGCCGGATGGTCGGCCATTACTGGCTGCGCGCGCCGGAGCTGGCACCCACGCCGGAGCTGCGCGTGGAGATCGAGGAGACCCTGGCGAAGGTGAAGGCGTTCGCGGCCAAGGTGCACTCCGGCGAGGTCGCCACCGCAGCCGGTGGGAAGTTCCGCAACCTGCTGCTGGTTGGCATCGGCGGCTCCGCGCTGGGGCCGCAATTGGTGGCGGATTGCCTCGGGAGGCCGGATCAGCCGTTGGCGCTCTACTTTCTGGACAACACCGACCCGGACGGCATGGCGAGGCTCTTCGCGCAACTGAGTGGGCAACTGGACGAGACGCTGACGGTGGTCACCAGCAAGTCCGGCGGAACCAAGGAAACCCGAAACGGAATGCTCGCCGCGCAGGCCGCGTACCAGGCTGCCGGCCTCCGGTTCGGGCCACACGCGGTTGCGGTCACCGGCGCCGACAGCGAACTCGACCGCTATGCGGTGAACAACGGCTGGCTGGCACGGTTCCCGATGTGGGATTGGGTGGGAGGCCGCACCTCCGTCTTCTCCGCGGTGGGACTGCTGCCGGCCGCTCTGCTGGGGTACGACATCGACGGGATGCTGGCCGGAGCGCGGGCAATGGACGCGGCCACCCGGATCCCCGACGTGCGGCGCAACCCGGCCGCACTGCTGGCGCTGATGTGGCACCACGCCGGAGGAGGGAAGGGTGACAAGGATATGGTCGTCCTGCCTTACCGGGACCGGCTGGGCCTTTTCGCCAAGTACCTGCAGCAACTGGTGATGGAGTCGTTGGGCAAGGAGTTGGACTTGGAGGGCCGCAAGGTCAACCAGGGAATCGTGGTGTACGGCAACAAGGGGAGCACGGACCAGCACGCCTACATCCAGCAACTCCGCGAGGGCGCCAACAACTTCTTCGCCGTCTTCGTGGAGACGCTGGATGACGGGCCAGCCGACCTGGAAGTGGAGCCGGGCGTGACCTCAGGCGACTATCTTCTCGGCTTCCTGCTGGGGACCCGGTCGGCGCTCTGGGAGAACGGACGGGAGTCGGCCACGATCACGTTGAATGTCCTCGACGCCGAGGCGCTGGGCAAGCTCATCGCGCTGTTCGAGCGAGCGGTTGGGTTGTATGCCACGCTGGCGGGCATCAACGCGTACCACCAGCCGGGCGTCGAGGCGGGGAAGAAGGCGGCCCAGCGGGTGATCGCGCTGCAGGGAGCGGTGCTGGAGGCCCTGAGAGGCGCTGGCAGGCCACTCACGGCCGCCGAGGCGGCGCAGGCTGCGGGGTCACCGGAAGAAGTGGAGACGGTCTATCAGGTGCTGCGGCACCTCGCTGCAAACTCCGGCCGGGGCGTTGTTCGGGAGGGTGCTGTCGGTCCTGCGGATGAGCGGTTTGGGGTGAGTTGATTAGCCTCTCTACTCCAGGTCGGTACGGTGTGACCAGTAGCTGGGTTCTCGGTGAAGATGCGCAACCGCGACGATGACTACCTTGTCGTCTCGGATCTGGTCGACGAGTGCGAACGGAAAGCGGTGAAGTAGGTACCGCCGAGTGTTCTCACTCAGCGGATGCCACGCTGCGGGGAAGCCCTTGATTCGCTCTATACCCGCCCGCACTTCCTTTCGGAAATCACCGCCAAGACCAGATCGCTGTGCGTTGTAGTAGCGTATCGCGCCGAGTAGCTCTTCCTTTGCAGCCGGCAAGAAAACGACCTTCAAAGCAGGTCTGCCTCTGCGAACACTACCTCCGCAGGGATAGCCTGCATCTCACCCGCGTCGTACGCCGCCAAACGTGCCTCCGCTTCCTTCGCCCAAACAGCGTCCATTCGTGGGTCGGGGCGATCGAGGCTCGAAAGCAATTGTTCGATTATCTGGGCGCGATCTGGGACAGGAAGGCGAAGTGCCTCGTCCAAGACTCGATTGGCGCTTTCCGACATTTCAGCAACCCTCCTCACTCCAGCATCAATGGAGTGCTAACCGATCTCGTAGAGGTCCACGTGGCCCCAGTCCGGGATGCGGCCTTCCTTGTTGAAGCCGGGCTGGCCCTTCATGCCGGAGAGCAGGAGGCGCTTGCCATCCGGTGAGAAGCAGGCGCGCGTCACGCGGCTGTCCGTGTTCAGCGAATGGAAGATGTTCCCGTCGCTTAAGCGGAAGAACGCGGTGTTCCAGTTACCGCCCCGCAATCTGCCGGACATCACGAACCATTCCCCTGACGGGTGGACGGCGAGGGCCTCCATCAATCCTTCGCCGCTGCTGCCGGGCTTGGTCTCGTCGACCTTCTTGGGCGTGCCGCGCCAGGACCAGCGCTGCCAGAGCTGGCGTCCGTTGCCGGCCATGGGATCGGCCATCGGTCCCATTCCGGTCAGGAGCAACTCTTCGCAGGAGGGGGTGAAGGCGAGCGCGTAGATGCCACCGATGTAGTGGTGATTCTTGATGATGCCCCAACTGGTGAAAGCGGGCGTGTTGAACGCGCTCAACTGCTGCCCGTTCTGGGCGTCCCACACGCGCACATCGCCCATCATCCCGGCGGCGGCCACGAAGCGGCTGTCCGGGCTGAAGGCGACCGACTGCACCGGCGGCTGATGGGGCAGTGCGTGCCGGAGGGCACCGGTTGCAGCGTCGAAGAGCTTCACGGAAGGCTCCCGCTCCGGTGCCGGCTCATACTTCGGCCCGCCGGCGAGGTACTGGCCGGTCACGGAGGCCACTTGCTTGCCGTCCGGGGAGAGCGCCATTTGCCACGACCAGAAGTCATGCGCCTTGACGCTGCGGGCGACCTTTCCCGCCGCGCAATCGAACCATTGCAGTGCGCCATCGTAGCCAGCGGAGACGAGCGTTCCACCCTGCGGCAGGACGGCGATACCGGAAGCGTAGCTCTCGTGCGGGTAGAGGAGGCGGCGCGCGCCGGAAGTGAGGTTCAGTTCGTAGACGCCATCCTGGCAGGCGACGTAGGCGAGGACACCGTCCGGATGGAGGTCGACGGACTGCGCGCCGGTAGGGAGCATGTGGCGCTTGACGAACTTCACAACCGGCTTGGCCGTGGTTGTGGTGGAAGTGGGGTCAGCCATTACTTGCTTCTCCCCGCCGGAGCCGGCTTGGCGGAGCGAACCGGCTTAGCCACAGGCTTTGCGGTGGGCCGGGGAGTGAAGGCCGGCACTGTCGGTACCGCTGGAGTTGCCGGTTTGGGCGGGTCCGCTAAAAGGACCTCGCGCACCGGTTCTGCCTTGCCCTCC
Source organism: Actinomycetes bacterium (assembly GCA_031426395.1). GTDB lineage: Bacteria > Armatimonadota > SYMT01 > SYMT01 > SYMT01 > JANPLG01. The sequence goes on along the minus strand of JANPLG010000611.1, from coordinate 4,492 downwards.
ACGCGGTAGAACGCGGGGAAACCGAGCGGAAGTTCATAGCGGGCATGCGGATCGAGGCCAAGCGCGGTGTAGAAGGTGGCGAAGAGACGGCGCTGATCGACCACATTTTCCTTCACCTCGACCCCGTTCTCATCCGTGGCCCCATGGACCATGCCGCCACGGATGCCGCACCCGGCCAGCGCGAGGCTCCAGGCATCGGGGTAGTGATCGCGGCCACGGGCGTTGTTGAGGAAGGGGGTCCGACCGAACTCGCCCATGATGATGACGAGCGTCTTCTCCAGGAGGCCGCGCTGCTCCAGGTCCGTGATCAGGTTGTAGACCACGCGGTCGACCTCCGGCACGAGCATCTGGTGGATCTCGTGGTTGAAGACGTGACCATCCCACGGCATGCCATTCGCCACCATCACGAAGGGCGCGCCGTTCTCGACCAGGTGCCTCGCCTGAAGCGCGTGAATACCGAACTGGCCGGGGCCGTAGCGCTCGCGGTCCTTCTGGGGCAGGCGATCCACGTCGTAGAGGTGGGCGCAGCTCATGAGGCCCTTCACGCGGTCGAAGGCGGCATTGTAGCCACCAGCCGCGGTGCTCTTCCGGCGGTTCTCGTACCGCCGGCTGAGGAACTTGCGCAGGGCTTCCCGCTCTTCGTGGTCGGCATCCGAGAGGCCGGGGGCGCGTGCGATGTCCTCAATCTTAAACTCTCCGCCGGTGCGGATTGGCGAGAACTGGGAGCCCATCCAGCCTGCCCAATCGCCTGCCTTGAACGCCTTGAACTCGTTCCCCTCCGGGCTGGGATCGAGGAGCGAGAACGAGGGAATGGCAGTATCGACCTGCCCGAGCGCCTGTCCCAGCACCGCGCCCAGGGTCGGACGCGTGAAGCCAGGCCGAGGGTTGTCGCCGCGGGTCATCAGATCGATGGCCTGGAAATGCTCCCGCTGGTTGGTCTTCATCGAGCGGATGATGGCGAGCTTATCCGTGATCTGAGCGCACTGCGGCATCAACTCACTGATCTGCACTCCCGGCGTCTTGGTGGGAATGGCGCGGAAGGGACCGCTGGTGGGACGCCCCGGCTTCGGATCCCACGTCTCGAACTGGCTGGGAGCACCGCAGAGCCAGAGCAGGATGCAATGCTTCTCCTGCTTCTTCGCCTCCGCCGCGAAGGCAGGAAGCGTGAATAGCCCGCTAAAACTCATCAGGCTGGCCGCGCCGGTAAACGCTCCCTCAAGGAAGAGGCGTCGGTGCAGTTTATGGTCGTTGCTGCCGCAATTCATGGTGTCTCGGGCCATTAGGATTAAGAACGTCGTTCAGTGGTTGTAGCGGAACTCCGCGCTACTGATCAGCGACCACCACATCCTCGCCGTCGCCTTCTCCACCTGGCCGGAGCGGGCGCGGAAGTAACCAACAAAGGCACTTACCTCCTCGGCGTCAGGGTCGCGGCCGTAGGCGATGCGGAACGCCTCGGTGACGCGAGCCTTCTCGTCTCGGATGGCGGCGAGGCGGGTGACGGTGCTCCCCGCCTTTGGCTCGACCAACTTCTCGATCATCGGCCCGTTCGTCAGGAACATCGCCTGCCGGAGCGTGCTGACGTTCTCCTCGGGAAACACGTCTGGGAAGACTTCGACCAGCCGACGCGCCAGCTCGCCATTCTCCGCCTCCGGTCCTTCCGTGGCGACCATCACCGACCGGTAGAACTGCTCGCCCGTCAACGGCTTCTCCAGCCCGTAGGCGAAGAGTTCCGGTCGCGGGACGGTAGGAGCGACGGCCTGCAGCTGGTACGGCCGGGAGAGAACCATGGCGCGGACCAGGCGCTTCACGTCGTAGCCGCTACGCTGGAAGTCACTCGCCAGCCAGTCGAGGAGCTGGGGATGCGAGGGGTCGTGGCGGGAGTCCATCTTATCTACGGGATGAACCAGGCCGCGCCCCATCAGCAGCGCCCAGAAGCGGTTCACGGCCGACCTCGCAACGCGAGGGTTATCCTTCAGTACCTTATCCGCGAAGTGCTGGCGCCGAGAGAAGAGCGGGGTGCGGGGCTCGTCTGACGGAGAGCTGGGCGGCAGCGGCTGGTACAGCTCCGGGGCGTCCTTCTCCATGGTGTTGGGATCAGGACGCATTTCTGGCACAGCGGCACCAAAGAGCGTCAGTTCCGCTGGGAACTTCTCACCCTGGAGCGAAGCGAAGCTGGCAAAGCCACCGATAGCCGATTCCGCCACACGCGGGCCGTTCTTGGTCTCCTGCGGCTTGCTGCGGTTGAAGAAGGCGACCAATCCCCAGTAGTCCTTCTGCTTGATCTCAGTAACGCTGAAGTGGTTGTGACACTGCGCGCAGTCCACTTTGACGCCCAGCATCGATGCGGAAACGGACTCCGCGACTTCCTGGTAGCGGTCGCCACGGGAGTAGAGGAACCAAATGGCACCACGGTCCGCAGGAACTTCGGGGCGGGCGAGCACCATCTCGCGGAGAGTGCGGTCCCAGGGTCGGTTCTCCGAGAAGCCGCGCTCCAGGAAGGAGAGCCATTCCTGCCGCAGTCCCGCCGGTGGGTTGCCACGCCGCCTTCGCCCACCGCCACCAGCATTGGCGCGGCCCATGAATGCCACGTCGAAGACATCGCGCATCTGCTCGCCAAAGTCGGGACTGGCGAGGAGGCGGTCGACAAGGGCAGCCCGCTTGGCCGGCGCGCGGTCGAGAACGAACGCGTCAGCCTCGGCAAGAGTCGGGATGCGGCCCGCCAGGTCGAGATAGACCCTGCGGGCGAAGGCACGATCGTCCACCAGTCCCACAGGCTGCACTTTCGCCAGCCGCCACTGCTTCGCCACGAGTTGGTCGATGGCGACCGTCGGCGAGCTGGCTGCCGTGATCGGTACTTCCTTCACGATCGCTGCGGCCGGTGGTGCCTTCCGGACACCCTTCGCCGGGACGGTGGCGGCCATAGCTGCGGTGAGGCTCAGGCAGAGCCCACCAGCCACCACACATGCAATGATGCGGGGTGCGGGGCGACGGGACCGGGGAGTGTGCAAGGAGCCGTGCATCATAGGGATTGCTGTGGGGCGGCATTGGGCGAGACTGGACAGATGGATTCTGCACCGGGCGCAGAGCCATTGACACCCTCTGGGACGCCGCAGGCGTTGCGTTCCTGAGGAGATGATGGCTTTCGCTGGCACGGGGGCGCAAGAGAAGCGCCAGAGATGTTGGACAATGAAGCCGCCGTTCGCTAGCCATCACGCCCTGTGATCCACTCATGGACTTCGTTCACTACATCCTGGCTGTGATTGCCTTCATCGCATGGGTGCCCAGCACCCTCGAGATGCTCGTCGGCTTCGCGCTCCTGCCCCGCCTGAAGCGCACCTCGCCGCTCAGCGACGAGGCGTGCCCGACGCTGAGCATCATTGTTCCCGCATGCGAGGAAGAGTCGACCCTCGAGCCGGCCATGCGCAGCCTGCTTGCGCTCGATTATCCAGGCCTCGAGATCATCGCCATCAACGACCGCAGCACCGACGCCACCGGGGAGATCCTGGACCGGATTGCCGCGAGCCACCCCCGGCTCCGCGTCGTCCACCTGACGGAGCTGCCTCCTGGCTGGCTCGGAAAAAACCATGCGCTTCACGTGGGAGCGGCCCTGGCATCCGGAGAGTGGCTCCTGTTCACGGATGCGGACGTGGAGTACCAGCCGGAAGCGATGCGTCGCGCGTTGGCCGTAACGGTGGCAGCGCGTTGCGATCACATGGTGGCGCTCCCCGCCATGGTGATGCACGGATTCTGGGAGCGGGCCTTCGTCAGCTTCTTCATCGTGATGTTCAACTTCCGCTTCCGGGTGTGGCAAGCCGCCTGGAAGCGCGGCTGGGGCTATGTGGGAATCGGCGCGTTCAACCTCATCCGCGCCAACGTCTACCGGGAGATGGGCGGGCACGAGCCGCTGCGGATGGAGGTAGCGGACGACATCCAGCTTGGATGGTGGGTGCGCCGCCGGGGCTACCGCCAATGCCTTGCCGAAGCGGAAGGCCTCGTCCGAGTGCGGTGGATTGTCGGGGGGCTTCCGGGAGCGGTGATTGGCCTGGCGAAGAACGCTTTCTCGGGAGTCGGCTACTCGTGGATTCTCACGGCGCTCACCGGCGTGGCCCTGGGTGCCGGGAGCGTCTGGCCGATGGTCGGCGCGTGGGTAGGGCCACCGGCCGCGCGCTGGCTCTGCCTTGCCGCCCTCCTCTCCATGCCCGCAGCTTGCTGGACGGTGCGCCGAGTGGTGCCGGTCACATCCCTCATCACGCTTGCGTGGCCGGCGTGCGCCGTGATCTTCTGGGCCATCATCGTCCGCAGCGGAGTGCTAGCGGAGCGGCAGGGCGGAATCCGCTGGCGAGGGACGTTCTATGCCCTGAGCGATCTCCGGCAAGGGCGTCGCGAAGCAGCACAGGGCGTCCGACTCCGACCTCGGAATCCGTAGTCGGCGACCCTCGGCGGCAGGCGTGGGGATAGTCGTGAGGCCGAAGTGCTACGCGAACGGCCGCCC
>JANPLG010000610.1:0-11877 GCA_031426395.1 Actinomycetes bacterium | reverse complement strand
CAGTTACCCGAATCAGTCCATCAGCATGTGGGATTCAGCGTCACCCAGCAGCGACTGGACGTAAACGATCTGCCCGCGGTGGTGAAGCAGTTCCGCCAGCGCGAAGGTCGCGAACCGCGCCATGGGGAAGGTGCCGAACGGCAGCGTCGCTTCCTTGTCAAGATCTTCCGGAGTGAGGGTCTTCAGCGCGGCGATGTAGTTGGCGGTCGCCTGCTTGACGCCTTCCTGCAGATCCGCCAGGTCGCTCACCGCCTTCGTAGGGTCCGGCTCCGGCCACGCGCCGCCTTTGATCACGTCGACCATTCCGTTGAGCACGTAAATGATCTCGTTGGTGACTTCGACAACGGACTTCGCCGTCTCGGCCGGCTTCCAGGCCAGCTTATCTTCCGGGATGAAACCGAGGTTGTAGGCCGTGTCGCGGCCGGCCCATTCAGCAAGGCCGATGACTCCGTCGAGGGGACTCATAGCTGGGATTCCTTTCGAGCGTCGGGAGGGGCCGCCCCTCACGCATTGAGGTGCAGCCAGACGCCGCCCCATCTTATCTCCGTTTGCAGGTTTGAACCGGGATACGCAAACTTAAATCCGTCCATTTCGGAGATCCTAATCTTAATCCTACTCCTACTCCAAACCGCCCGTCTGATTACGCTCATCGGCGGGCGGGAGGGCTGCGGGAGGTTTGGGAGTAGGATTAAGATTAGGAGTAGGAGTAGGAACTTACGTTGCTGCGTATGGAAGTGTGTCACTGCTGACGCCTCGCATTCACTATGAAGATCAACCGCATACTCCTGCTCCCATGCGCCTGCCTCGCGGCTCTCGCCCTCGCCGCCACCGGGGCTTCTGGGGCGCGATCGAGTGTACCGCTTAAGGTTGGCGCGGATTGGCCGGGCACTGGTGGTGACCCCGGCCGCGCCCGCTACTCACCCCTGAAGCAGATCACGCGAGAGAACGTGAAGAGGCTCGAGGTGGCGTGGACCTACCGCACCGGAGAGCTGGAGCCGGAGAAGCGGACCACCATCGAATGCACGCCGGTGGTGGTGGACGGCACGATGTACGTCACCACCATCCGTGCTCGGGTGGTGGCACTGGATGCAGCCACCGGCAGCCAGAAGTGGTCCTTCGATCCCGCCACCGTCTCGCCGCGCTCTTCGCTGCTTGCCTCCGGTGGCGTGAACCGGGGCGTGGCCTACTGGACGGATGCGGAAGCGAAGCGGATCCTCTTCGGTGCGCCGGACGGTCGGCTCTTCTCGCTGGATGCCGAGACCGGCAGGCCGGACTCCGCCTTTGGGAGCGGCGGCGCGGTGGACCTTCGTCAGGGCTTCGATCGTGACCTCACCAAGCTGCCTTACGGTGCCACCTCGTCTCCCGCCATCTACCGGAGTTTGGTGATCCTCGGCTTCAGTGTCGGCGAGGGGCCGGGGCCTTCAGCGCCCGGCGACATCCGCGCCTTCGATGTCCGCACCGGCAAGATCGCCTGGCGCTTCCGCACGGTGCCGCGCACCGGCGAGTCGGGGTCGGAAACGTGGGAACCCGATTCTTGGAAGGAGCGCGGTGGTGCCAACGCGTGGGGCGGCATCAGCATCGACGCCAAGAACGGCATGGTGTTCGCCGCCACGGGCTCTGCGTCGTTTGACTTTTACGGCGGTGACCGCAAGGGCGACAATCTTTACGCCAACTGCGTGCTGGCGCTGGACGCTAACTCCGGCAGGCGGCTCTGGCACTTTCAGACCGTCAAGCACGACATCTGGGATTACGACAACCCCACTCCGCCGGTGCTGCTGACGGTCCGCCATGAGGGCCGAGCGCGCGAGGCGGTGGCTCAGGTGACGAAGACCGGTTGGGTCTACGTGCTGGACCGCAAGACCGGCAAGCCGCTCTTCCCAATGGTGGAGCGCCGCGTCCCCGCCTCCGATGTTCCCGGCGAAGTCGCTTCCAGGGTGCAGGTGATCCCCGCCAAGCCGCCCTCCTTCGTGCGGCAGCGCATCGGCGTGGAGGACCTGACGGATCTCTCGCCGGAGGCCAATGCCTACGCCCGCGAGTGGTTCGGGCGGCTGCGCTATGAGGGTCCCTTCACACCGCCCAGCTTGCGCGGAACGCTGGTGGTCCCCGGTCTCCACGGCGGCGCCACCTGGTCCGGCGCGTCAGCAGACCCAGGCGGAATCCTCTACGTCAACGGCAACAACGTCCCCAACGTGATCACGCTCAGCGAGGCGAAGGCTGGCAGCGGCTATCGCTACGCCGTCACCGGCTACAACCGATTCCTCGACAAGGAAGGTTACCCTGCTATCAAGGGGCCCTGGGGCACGCTCAACGCCATCGACCTGAACAAGGGCGAGATCAAGTGGCAAGTGCCCCTTGGATCGGAGCCGGAATTGGTCAAGCGCGGATTCAAGAACACCGGCTCCCACACGTTCGGCGGCGCGATTACCACTGCGGGCGGGCTGGTCTTCATCGCCGGCACCAAGGATGAGAAGATTCACGCATACGACTCCCGGAATGGTGCGCTGCTTTGGGAAGCACCACTCCCCGCAGGCGGCTACGCGACACCGTCCACTTATGCGGTCGGCGGTCGGCAATATGTGGTGATCGCAGCGGGCGGGGGAGGCAAGCCGGGCACCCGCTCCGGGGACGCGTTCGTGGCGTTCGCGCTGCCGGACTGAGGTTTTCGCCAGCAATCGTTTGGACGGGTCATGTTCTCGTCGGGGTCGCCATGTCGAGGGCTGGGTCAGCCGATGAGCGGTAGTTCTCCCCGTTTGCGCCGCTCAAATGCACTATCGGCGAGACCTTCCGGACGTTGATTCTGCACTTTGCAGCGACTTAGATCGGGCAGGTCCTTGGGATAACCAAAGTGATCGATAATGAGCCCGAGAACGACCGGATGGTCCTTCGTGCCCCGGCGTGCCTGCTCCTTATCAAGTAGGAGGGCGAGGAACTGAAGGCGTTTCCGGCGGACCTCCGTCAATGAGGCACGGTTCAGGCGCAGCGCCTTGACCAACACGCGCCCTGTCTTTGTTCGCGGTCGAATTGATCCATCCGGCTTGACCGTAAGGTGCTTGCCGAAGGGGACCTTCAATGGATCGGGGATATCGAGTTGGGTACCTTTGAAGTCGTTACACGTACCGCAACTGAAGATGAGGTTCGTGTAGTCCAGTCGCAGCGCTGGATGATCGTCCTCCGGAAGGCGATGCTCGACGTGGAATGCTGCCTTGTCGTCCTCGGACCACAACTCTCTCCGCAGGCAAAAGGCACAGCGATACTCGAACTCGTCCCGCAGCCAGGGCTTGAAGCTTGTGTACCGCTTATAGCCGGTGGGGTGATGTCGCCGGCTTCTGCTCTCGCGTGGGTATGCGAACAGGCGCGAGAGTTCGGACGCGGCGGTGCCAAGGCGGACAATCACCCTCAATTCCGCCTACGCGTGCCAAGCAATCTCGCCGCTTCCTGGTGTGCGCGGTCCGTGGCCTGGATGGTGCGCTGGTCGGCTTCCGTGGCGCGAGCGTCTGCAAGGGCCTGTAGCCGCTGGAGTTCGTCGGCTTCTTTGGGCGTCAGCGAACCCTTCTCCTCGCGAAGAATGAGGGCGATCCGTTGATCGTTGAGTGCGGACCACCGATCCCGCTTGACCGAAAGACCCCGCTTCCGGTAAACCCGCGCCTTTCGCTGCTCGACTGGGGCGGCTAAAGACGGCGATTGCGATGTCAAGGAAAGACCTTTGAGGCGGGCCAATCCGCTCAATGTCGAGTTGCGCGGCTGCGCTTTGGCCTCGCTAACGGCCATCTGGCGAAGTTGCTTGATCTGCCGCAAGAGTTCGACTCGCCTCGCCCGGTGGCGCAATCGAAGCATCACTCCCAGCCTCGAGCCTGCAAGCAATGCAGTACGCTTCTGCACGAGCCGCAACTCCCGCTGCAGGGCCGCTAGCTGCAGCTGATACGCACTCGGCTTCTCAGCCCCGAGCTTGCTCTTCCCGCGTGATTCCTTGGAAGTAACTACCTTTGGCATGTCGGTTCTGGCTGGGATGAGAGGTGATGGTTGACCAATGGCGCGATGAGGGCCGTCCAGACTGACTGCATTTTACCACTCTAACGACTTTCGCAACCGATCAAGCCTCGGCGCAAGTCGGCAAATGGGTTCACCTAGCTTGCAGCCCGAATTCCCGCGCCAATAGCTCGTAGGAGTGGCAGCGGGCGGCGTGGTCGTGGACCATCGTAAGGATCATCAGCTCATCCGCGCCCGTCTCCGCGACGAGGGCATCCAGCCGGTCCCGGACGCGACGTGGACTCCCGACCGTCAGCCGTGATCGATTGGCGCGAACCACGGCACGCTCATAGGGGTCGTATGGGTAGCTTTGCGCCTCGGAGACGGTGGGTAGCGGCGTCAGTGTCCCTCGCTGCTGAAGCTTGAGTAAGGTGAGGTCCGCGGAGATTGCCAGCGCCTCCGCTTCGGAGGCGGTATCCGCGCAGATGACGGACACGCCCAGGATCACCCGCGACTCGGGGAACGCTTTGGATGGCTGAAAGCGCTGCCGGTAGTCCCGGATGGCCTCCACCGCTGGCGCCGGGTTGATGTGATGGGCGAAAGCAAAGCCGAACCCACCCTCGCCGGCCGATCGCGCACTGAAGCCGGAGGAGCCGAGCAGCCACACCGGCGGAGAGGGCACGCCGCTGGGGATAGCCGTGATCCGGCGGAACGGATGGCCTTCCGGGAGGTTGTCGCCCAGGTAGCCCAGCAGCTCTTCGAGTAGGGCCGGAAACTGGTCGGCGGTGGCTTCGCGCGAGCGCCGCAGCGCCATGGCGGTGAGCGGGTCCGTGCCCGGTGCGCGGCCAATCCCCAGGTCGATGCGGCCGGGATGGAACGCTTCGAGCGTGCGAAAGGTCTCGGCCACCTTCAATGGGGCGTGGTTGGGGAGCATGATCCCTCCCGACCCCACGCGGAGGTGGCGGGTCACGCCCGCCACGTAGCCGATGAGCAACTCCGGCACCGACGAAGCGATCATCGCCGTGTTGTGGTGCTCGGCCAACCAATAGCGGTGAAAGCCCAGCTCGTCCACCCGCCGGGCAAGATCCAGCGTGTTCTGAAGCGCCTGCCGCGCCGAGGAGCCGGAGGGCACGGGGGAGAGGTCTAGGACAGAGAGCGGAACCGATGGCGCGGCGTTCATCATTGTGACTTTCAGGCGGGAGTGCGCCTATCTTAACCACGGCCCCACCCAATGCGGCTCTCGGAATGCGGAGTACGAATTGGGATTTGCGTCAACAGAAGACAGGCGTTGGCTCGCCTTGCCGTCGCATTCCGACCGGCGCATCACTCAGTGGCCGATCGTGTTTCGTTTCCCGTCCCCGTGAGTGGGGAGAGGAGCAAGCGTCTGCATTTGTCCCGTCCTCGAGGCGCACGTACATCACCCATGCTCATCACCCTGCCCGCAGATGCGTACGGCGGACCAGCGCCCGCATCCGTCCTTGATCTCACGTCTCTGCTCGCGTTTGCCCGGGCGTGCCGGCCGGACGCGGTGTGCCTGAAGCCGCCCATCGGGCCGGACGACCAGCCGAACGGTGCGGGGCTGCTCGCCATCAGGGAGCGGTTGGAAGCGGAGGGGCTTCGCGTGTTCTGCCAGCCGGTCACCATCCCGGCGACAGCGCCCGTTACGGTTCCTAGTTGGCGAATGGCGACGCTCTTCGAAAGCCGTGCACTGGCAGCCGCACTGGGAGAGGCGGGACTGAGCCAACTGGTGATTCGCTGGTATGCCGCGCCAGACGCAGGCGACATGTCGCTCCTGGCGTTCCTCGACCGCCTCCTGGAGGAGGCGAATCGTAACGGTATGCGGATCGCGTTGCAGCTTCCGTCGATGGCTCGGCTGGAGTCGGTGCTGCTGCAAATGGGAAACGGTGCGTTGGGCACAGCACTGCCTTTGGCGGAACTGGACGGTGCCTCCGGGCCAGTTCTCGACTCAGACCCCCGGCTCCGTCTGCAATGCGCATTCGCTCCCGACGATCTGGAGAAGGTGGACGCTGGCGCGTTACTGCGACCCTTGGCCTGGCTCGAGGCCATTGGTTACGAGGGGCCGCTCTACCTGGGTGAGCAGGCTTCCGCCCCTGCCTATGCCGAAGCCATCACGAAGGTGCGCGGTCTCATCGAGAACGGCGCCTAGCAGGCTCAACCGAGTGAGGCCCCGCCATCACTCGCTGAAGGTCAGCACCAACTCACCACGGCCCGAATGCACGTGCCGCAGCGGCGGCAGGGTGATGCCTGCAGGTGCCAGGATCTCGCCCAGGTCGATCTCTGGATGGCCGCCTTCGCCCGCGTGGATGCCTGGCTTGTCGGGCGCCATGCTGCTGAAGAGGAAGGTGATCATCGACGCCGGGATCGGGAAGATCAGGGCGCGGGCGGAGATGATCTCCAGCCGCAACCGGCCTGCAGGTGAAACTTCTGGGCGTGCCTGCACCGCTCCCTCCACGCCGCGATAGATAACCCGGAAGTGGACGCGGCCCTCCTCAATCCGGTCGCCCATCAAGGGCACCCCGGGCGGGATCAGTCCGCGCAAGCCAGCATCTGAGATGCGCAGGAATCCCGCCGTGAGCCGGACTCCCAGGATTTGGGTACCATCGGGGTCAACGGTCACAACCCCGCGCAGTCCGGTAACGGCCAGTGCGTGGGACACCCGCTATGCTTCCCGACCGTCACCGGTCGCCCCGGTGCTCAGCAGTCGCAGCCCGCCTTCCGTCAGCTCCAGGCGCAACCCGCCGACCTTCAAGTCGATCCCCATCGTGCGCCCTTCCTTCGTTCCCGCCAGCCGAACCCTGCCTTCCGAGATCTCGACCGAGGGCGGCGTCTGCCCTTCCGGCGTGATTCCTCGCAGCAGCGTGTTCAGGCTCTCCTCGGACGCCGAAAGATCGAGGCGGGTCAGGGTGATGTCGGCCCCCTTCTGACCCACCAGAGCCTCCAGGGCGGCAGGGCTGATCTCAAGGGCGGCGTCGTTGATGCGGATTCCGTCTGGCATATCGGGGAGGGACTCCGGGTTTGCGGATGGTGAGGCGTGTTCACCGGCGCGCGGCGAGCGCGGCGCGAAGGCGGCCTGACAGGCGGATTGCAGCCACCAGGGCAGTATACAGCAGGGGCAAGAGCTTCCCCCGGTAATGCTTCTCATAGAAGGCCAGCAGCCCGGCGTGAGAGCGTCGGATGGCTTCGGGCCGGACCTGTCGGGTGCTGGCGCCGCCAACGTGCACCACGCGCACACGGGGATCGTAATGGATCTCCCACCCGGCCTGCCGGATGCGGTAGCAGAGATCCACATCATTGAAGAAGAGCGGGAATCGCTCGTCGAAGTGACCAATCTTCTCCAGCACGGCCCGCTGGACCATGAAGGCCGAGGCCATCGGCTGGTCCACTGCCACGGGCCGATCCTCGGGCAGGGCCTGCACCCGGTAGCCGCCCCATGCGCTCCTGGGGAAGAGCCGCCCGATCCCGGTGAATGCGCCCACGAGGGCGCGGGGCGTCGGGAAGCCGCGCACGGAGTCCTGGAGCCGCCCGTCCGGGTAAACCAGCGCGGGCGAGACGGCCCCCACCGCGGGGTTCTCGGCAAGATGGCGGCTTAGTGCCTCAATCGCTCCGAGAGGGACTTCCGTGTCCGGGTTCAGGAGCAGCACACACTCGCCAACCGCTTCACGGAGTGCCTGGTTGCTGCCGGCGGCGTAGTTGAGGTTCTCCACGTTGGCCCAGCATCGGACCGCCGGGAACTCCAAAGCCACCATCTCCGCCGATCCGTCCCCGGACGCATTGTCAACGACAAGGATCTCCACTTTGAGCCTTGACGACGCCAGAGCTGCGCAGAGTGACGCCAGGCAGGCACGTAGCAACTCCCGCGTGTTCCAGTTAACGATGACAATGGAGACGTCGACCGGGATGGTGCTGTCGCGGAGGGTTCCGGCTAGGTTGTTGGTGAGGCCCACGAGTCCAGCTTAATCCATGCGCGAAGCTCAGACAGGCAGCGGATCACCCCATCCGGCGCGACTTCCGCAAAGTAGTCCGGCGAACGCTCTCGTGACTCGCCCCGCGAGAGGATTCCGAGCGTTCCCATTCCGGCGGCGCGGCCCGCCTGGATGTCCATCGGATGGTCGCCCACCATCACGGCCGCAGCGGGCGGAACGCCAAGTCGTTCCAGTGCGAGATGGAGGTGAATGGGGTCCGGCTTGACCCGGGGCGTCTCCCCTCGGGTGAGGAGCACTTCGTGGTGGAGTGGGAAGCGGGAGAGGAGGTGCTCCACCGCCCGGCGGCAGTTGCGCGTCACGATGCCTACGCGGATTCCACCGGTTCGCAGCCATTTCAGCGTCTCGATGGCTGCGTCATCCACGCGAGCCTCGGCGCATGCCTCCATCTCGATTTCGGTGAGCGCCGCCTCCGCTCTCCCGCGAAAGGCATCGGTGCTCTGGAGCTGAGCTGCTATCTCAGCGATGAGTGAGAGCACGTCTCCGCAGCCAAGCCCGTCCGGGTCGAGCCCCTCGGCGGCAGCCAGTGCGAGCACCTCGCGCCGCATTCGGCCGAAGTCGATCTCAGAGTGGACGAGGGTCCCGTCGAAATCGAACAGGACCGCGCCGACCGACGCGAAGGGTGGCTGCAATCGGCTTACCCGGCTTACCCGTAGAACTGACCGCCGACCATCAGCAGGTAGATCCCTGCGTAGAGCGCGCAAGCGGTCCGCAGTAGGTTGCGGATGAAGCGCGGGTTCTGGTGCCGGTACCATTCCGCCACGGCCAACGCCGGCACGAAGCTCAGCGTCTTGGCGGAGATGAATGGGAAGAGTCCCGCCTCCGCCGACGCCCGCAGGACCGGGTTCGCTTCCGTGGCCATCCCGTGGTGGAAGAGGTAAGCGGAGCTCAGCATGTCCAGGGAGCAGATGCTGAGCAGGACCAGCGTTTCTCGGGAGAGGTAGATCTTTTTTTCGTTCATGGCGAGGTTTCCGGAGACCGGGAACAACCCCTCGCCGCATGGGTGCGGTTCGGGCTGACACTCTCGCCGTGGCCGGTTTCACTACTTGCTCCCCGACGCCCCAAGTGACCATTCACAGGCGCCGGATCATCGCGTTCCACGGGATGATTTGATTGTTTCCGGGGTCGGCACTCCGCCCGGATTGTCCTAGAGTTTCCGTCCCCTCACATCGCGTGCAAAGGCAAATCAAGCTAGGTCGATTTCGTCGGCTTCAGCGATCCTTAGGAGCCGTTAGCTGATCACCACGCGCAAACGGAGGCCCATTCACAGCGGGTCCGCTCCCATCAGCCCGATTCTGCGGCAGCTGTGCGAAAGCACCCACCGGTTGGCGGATGCCATCATTGCGCGGAGGGCGGAAGCGGGTTACAAGTGAGTCGGCGGGTAAAGAACCTGCGCGCGATCAACGGATCCGACCCACGGACTGAGGCAACGGCTGAGCGCCGCTTCACCCATGCAAAGCCGGCGGCCCTGGTACTCCTACCTCCTGCTGTTCATCGGAATCCTCGCCCTACTGGCGGCGGTGTTCCGACCGATGCTTGGCGTCACCAGCGTGGCCCCTGGGGCAAAGCTGGGACCAGTGAACGGACTGGTGGTTCAGCCGGGGGGTCCGCTTGACCAGGCCGGCGCCCGCACTGGCGACCGCTGGATCAAGGGGGAGTCCGTTGAGCCGTCCGGTGCGGGCAATGCGATCGCCGCCCTGGGTTGGAAGCGTGGCATCCCGCGCAGTGGCGGCGTCGAACTGGAGCGTGCTGGCCAGCGCCTCACGGTGGACGTCCGGCCCTCGCCCCCCACCTGGCCGGTTCAGCTTGCCTGGACCGTCTCCGGCATTCTCAACACCGGCCTGATCCTGCTCGCCCTCGCGCTCTTCTGGCAGCGCCCGCGCGATGGGATGGCGGTGTTATTGGGAATCACGCTCCTCGCCGCCCCGGTCTTCGCCTTCCCACGCGAGCCGCGACTGCTCTCGCTCGCCCTCGCCACTCACTTTTTCGCGATCTTCCCGCCTCACCCGGGCGCAGAGCCGGGGCGACGGAGCAGGCGACTGAGATGGCTGCTTGGGCTAGGCCTCTACGTGCCGCTCTTGTTCCTGGGCCTCATGGGTGTATCGATCTGGGAAGGCGGCAATCCGCGCGTTGCCTCCGCCCTGTTCGACACGATGGCCGTTGCGTACAGCGGCGCGGGATTAGTCACAGTGTTCTTCCGCGGGCGGCGCTCGGCGCCCGCGCAGAAGGCAATCTTCCGCACGTTGGCCGTTGCCGCCGCCGCGATGCTCTGCGCCGTGCTGTTCACGCTACCCTTTGGAATCTGGCTGGTTGCAGACCAGTTCGTGCCCGCGAACCTGCTCCCGGCCGCACTCTTCAGCGTGGCCATCGGTCGCCTTGTATTCCGCCTGCGAGCGCTTCCCGTCCGTGTCCTGGCGCGCCGCACGGTGCAGTACCTGCTGGCGCGCTGGACCCTAGGCACGCTCTTCCTGATTCCGGGCTTTCTGCTGGTCTGGCGGTTTGGGCAGATGTCGGTGAGCCGCGACAGTGCTCCCGGTGACATCTTCCCACTCATCGTCTGGATGTTCCTGACGGCGCTCCTACTGGGGAAGCGACAGGAAGTCCTCCGCAACCTGGACCGGCGTTTCTTCCGTGACGCCGCCGCCACCCGGCAGAAGCTCCTGCAGCTCGCTCGCGACCTTGGCCGTTGCACGGACGCCGAAGGGGTGCTGACCGCGCTTGAGCAGGGCGTCAACGCCGCGCTTCGGCCCGCCAGCTTCCGATATTGGCCGGCGGAAGTGCTGCCCCTGGACACAGCCGAGGGCGAGCTGACGGTTCCAATCCAGCGGGGTGACCGTCTCTCCGGCTACATCCAGCTCGGCCCGCGGCAGGATGGCGAGGAGTACACAGCGGAGGAGCGGCAACTGCTGGAAGCAGCGGGGGCACAGGCCGCCGTGGCGCTGGAGAACGCGCGACTCTCTGCCGCGCTTCTGGCACGGCAGCGGGAGGAGCTGACCGTCCGCGCCGCCGGCGTCCTTGCGGGGGCGGAGGACGAGCGGCGGCGTCTCGCGGCGGACCTCCACGATCAGGTTTTGCCGGAGCTGCGCCAGATTGCCGGCGAAGTGGGGCGACTGGGCACCCGCGCCAATGGCCTGGGTCCCGACCTCCAGCGGGTGGAAGGCGAGATCCGCGGCGCGATGGACAGCGTCCGCGAGGTCATGGAAGCGCTTCGGCCTTCGGCACTGGATGTGCTGGGTCTGGCGGATGCGCTGGAAGGCTATCTCCGCAACGGAGCGGCCCGCCGGGAACCGCCTTTGGGAGTGACGGTCCGCCGACTTGGACCCGAACCGTCCCTCACTCCAGAGCAGAGCCTGGGTCTCTACCGCATCGGGCAGGAGGCAATCAACAATCTGCTCAAGCACGCGGACGCGAGCCGCGCAGGCCTGGAGGTAGGCGAGGTGGATGGCATTCTGAACCTGGTTGTGTGGGATAACGGTCACGGCATCCATGGAGATCGCGGGTTGGGACATGGCCTTGGGAACATGCGGCACCGCGCGGAACTGGTGGGTGCTTCCATCGAGTGGCGACCGCAGCCCGAGGGTGGCACACGGGTCGAAGTCGGGCTGCCGCTGGTTGCCGTGGCTCCGAGTGCCACTGGTCGCGCTTGAGGGCAGGACAGCCACCGTGATCGAACGCGGCACAAGCCCGCTGGCTATGCTTCTAATGGCGTGTCAGGTTTCTTCTGACAGGTCGAAAGGGAGAGTGGGGGAATGGGAGAATGGGTGAGTGGGTGAGTGGGTGAGTGGGTGAGTGGGTGAGTGGGTGAGTGGGTGAGTGGGTGAGTGGGTGAGTGGGTGAGTGGGTGAGTGGGTGAGTGGGTGAGTGGGTGAGTGGGAGATGGCTCAGGCCGCGGGGTCGCCCATTCTCCCAT
>JANPLG010000609.1:0-5288 GCA_031426395.1 Actinomycetes bacterium | reverse complement strand
GTGATGGCCAACCTCGTGGGCAACGACGTAGGCCTGGGCTTCAACCTCCCCGCCGGCGATCCCCGCCGCGGCGACCGCCATCACGGAATGGTGAACGTGGCTTACTGCGATGGGCACGTGAAGGCGGTGAAGGGGTCGGCGCTTCTCCCGCTGGTACCGTCCGCAGCCTATAGCAAGTTCACCAACTACACTACGAATGCGGGGGTCTGGGTTCCCTGACAGTCGGTCAATCTGCTTCTGACAGAAACCTATGGGAGAGAGTGGGGGAATGGGAGACGGCTTGCCAGATAGCTGCTGCCGTTCGCTCGTTCTCCCACTCTTCCTCTTCCCGGAACTTGTCGATCAGTTCCGTGGTTACCACCGCGCCCCGCTTCGGGAGCGGTCGGAAGCCGAAGAACTGACCGCTTGGGTCGCCGGCATTAGTGAGTGGCGTCTGGACCTGGTCCGTCAGTGCCTGCCGGGCGAGGTCGGAGAGTACTCGCCCGGTGGATTTGCGATCACGACGTGCGAGCTCTTTGGCTGCCAAGAGAACATCGTCAGCGATATCGAGTGTGGTGCGTTTACATCGGATGCTACCACATCAGGTCCGAAGCCCGATCCACCCTGGTCGGTTAGGCAGCGTCTTCCTCAGTGAGGTAGCGCGCGAGGGTGGCGGGCATGATGTTTCCGCCTGAGAGCAGCACCACTGTGGGGCCAGTGGGCTTCACCGCTCCGCAGCGCAGCGCGGCCACGCCCACTGCGCCGCCCGCCTCTACCACCAACTTCGCCTTCTCAGCCAGCCAACGGACCGCCTTGCGCACCTCCGCTTCGGGGACCGAGACCACATCATCGACGTAGCGCTGGATGTGGGCGAAGGGGAGCTCGCCGGGGAAGGCGGCGACCAGAGCGTCGCAGATGGTGTCGACCTTCTCCACGCGCGTCACCTGGCCGCGACGGAACGAGGTGTGAACGGCAAGAGAGCCGCCGGGCTGTACGCCGATCACCCTCGCCTTGGGACAGAGCGCCTTGATTGCGGTCGCCACGCCCGCCAGGAGGCCACCGCTGCTTGCGGGGACGATCACGGTCCCAACGTCCGGCATCGCCTGCACGATCTCGAGGCCGATGGTGCCGTGTCCTCGAATCACGTCTGCGTCCTCAAAGGTGTTCACCACCTTCATCCCGCGCTCGCTCTCCAGCGCGAAGAGGGTGTTCCAGCGAGCATCGAAGTCATTGGGGCAAAGGACGACCTCCGCGCCGTACGCCCGGGTCTTCTCGATCTTGAAAGGGGAGGTCGACTCCTGCATCACCACCGCCACAGGGGAGCCGAAGAGACGGCCCATGTAGGCCCACGCCCCAGCGAAGTTTCCGGAAGAGGAGATCGCAGCGCCTTTCGCCCGCTGTTCGTCGGTCAACCGCTTGAGCACGGTGTAGGCGGCGCGGGCTTTATAGCTGCCAGTGACCTGGAGGCACTCCGGCTTGAAGAAGAGGGGAACGCCCAACTCCGACGATAGGTCATCCGATGCAAGGAGTGGTGTTCGCACAATCTCACGGGGGAGATCGCGGCTGGCTTCCTCGATCTGGGCGAGGGTTACGAGGGCAGGGGGAGTGTGCATGGCGGTTGAGAGGCGAAACCGAGGGTTCGAGACGATGGGTGGTCTCCACCGAGATCATCCTATCGCTGCAAGGCAGTCACGAGATGCTTTGACGCCTCCGCGACGCACGCGCCCGCTAAAGAGTATGGCGGGGGTGCTGAGAGGGGTCGACCCGTTCCGCCACACCGTTGCGAGGGAAAGGCTAACCCTATTGGGGCTAACTTTCCCAGGACACTGCCTATAATCCTGATGGCTTGCGCGAACCCGACGTCGTGTTTCGATATGGAAGCTCCCGGAGACAATGCTCCGGGATCAAGGTGAACCGAACGGGAGAAGACGAAATGGTTTGGAGCAAGCAGTGGGTTCTCGGAGCCCTCGCTACTGGGTTGGCGGCAACCTATTTGTTCGTTCCGTACCGCCTGGGAGTTGTTTGCGGAGACAGCATGGATCCTTCCATGCGAAACGGTCAGGTTTATCTGATCAACCAGAACAAACAAGAGAACGAGAGCGCCAAAGCCGGCGATGTGGTGGTCTTCAAGCGCGATGGAGCGCAGTACATCAAGCGCGTACTAGCGGCCCCCGGAGACAGTATTTACCTGATGCGGCAAGAGGGCGCTGACGACTTCTTGGTCATGGATTGGCAATACAGCTTTTTGAAGTCGGCCCAGACTCGCAAGGCCTTCAACACCGGCAAGATGGTAAAGCGCACGGTTCCGCCGGGTCATTACTTCGTAGTGGGAGACAATCTCGACCATTCGACCGATAGTCGATCATTTGGACCGATTGCTACCGAGTCGGTCATTGGGAAGCTGGTGTCCCCTCCCAAGGCGGTTCCCCGCATTCATCGGGTGGTGTTCCACCAGGGGGCCGGGCAAGGAGCGTAACGCAACCTTTCCTGGACCGCTTATGTAGCGTAACGGCCCGGCCCTTGCACCAGCGAAGGCCGGGCCGGTCTGCGTCTGAAGCCTGTTGTGTGCGGATTGCGCCGTCCGTGAAGGTCAGTCCTACTGTCGCATGGAACTGGCGGGGGGTCGGAAGGAGCCCGGAAGCGATGCAGGGTGAGTTGCCAGGTGTGCTAAAGGATTGCGTAGCGGTGGTGGTGGGAGCCACCAGCGGAATGGGGCGCGCCACGGCGCTGCGGTTGGGACGGTCCGGCGCGAAGCTGGCGCTGGTGGGACGACGTGCAGTCCTGCTGCAAGAGCTTGCAGAGCAGTTGGCGGTCGAGACCGGCCAAGCGGCGCTCGGTCTCACGTGCGATGTGCGCAGCCGGGATGACGTAGCTGCGATGATCCGGGCGGCGCAGGTTCACTTCGGGCGAATCGACGTGCTCATCTACGCCAGCGGGATCAACACCAAGCTGCGCGCCATCGACAAGCTGACCCCCGAGGTATGGAGCGACCTCATCGATACTAATCTGAACGGAGCGTTCTACTGTACCGAGCAGGTGCTCCCCGTGATGCGTGAGCAGGGCGGGGGCCTGATTGTCTATGTCTCGAGCATCTCCGCCAAGCGCGGCGATGTTTCCGGTATCGCCTACCAAGCGAGCAAACGCGCTCTCGACGGACTCGCTGCAGGCGTGACGATCGAGCAGAAGAAGTTCGGCATCCGCACCAGCGTGATCTATCCGGGCCTCACGGATACCCCGCTCCTGGCGAACCGGCCCTATCAGACGCCGCAGGAAGAGCTGGACAACGCGCTTCAGCCGGAAGACGTGGCGGAGTGCTGCCACTTCCTAGCTTCCATGCCGGCGCGTGCCCACGTTCCCGAGCTCGTCCTGATGCCGACCAAGCCGTAGACCGCCGCCCCCCGGCTCGAAGAATCGACTCGGCGGGTATGCCTTTAGCGATGGAGACTCCTCCCCATGATTGACCGCAGATCGCTTCTCTCTTCTGCTGCGCTTGCGGTCGGCTTCTCGACAGGGCGCCCAGCCAGGAGCGCGGAGAAGGCACCGATGCATCTACTGCTGCGCTCATCGTGGCAGACGGTGAACATCGGGGACATTGCGCATACGCCAGGGATGCTGGCGCTCCTGGAACGGGATCTGCCCTCCACGGCGGTCACGCTTTGGCCGAACTCGCTCTCGGCGGAGGTGGCGTCACTGCTTCGCCGCCGCTTCCCAAAGCTCGAGATCGCGGTCACTCCGGCGGAACGGGAAGCGGCGATGACCGAGTGCGACTTCGCCCTACACGGTTCTGGACCCGGTCTGGTGGGCTGGCCGGAGATGGAGAAGTGGCGGGCGACCGGGAAGCCCTACGGTTTCGGCGGGGTGACGCTGAATGACGAGGAACTGCGTGTCCGCCGCGAACTGCTCTCCGGCGCGCGCTTCATCTTCTGCCGTGACACGCTCTCCCTGGAGGCGCTCAGGAAGAGCGGCATCCCCTGCCCGCTGATGGAGTTCGGCCCGGACGCCACGTTCAACCTCGACCTGCGTGACGATGAGGAGGCGGAGCAGTTCTGCAAAACGCACTCCCTCAAGCGCGGCGAGTTTGCCTGCTTCGTGCCGCGCCTGCGCTACACGCCGTACTGGAAGGATGGGCGGAAGTCAGACCCGGCGGATGTTGCGCGCAAGGAGGCGGTGAACGCCCGATGGCAGGAAGCGGACCACGCCAAGCTGCGGACGGCCATCACTCAATGGGTGCGCGAAACCGGCCTGCCCGCGCTCCTCTGCCCCGAGATGACCTACCAGGTGCCGCTCCTGGCACCGCTTCTCTTCGATGGGCTGCCGGACGACGTGAAGCCGAAGGTGATTGTCCGGCAGAGCTACTGGCTGACGGACGAGGCCGCATCCACCTACGCGCGGGCTGCGGCGGTGGTGAGCCTGGAGATGCATTCGCCCATCATCGCGATCGCTAACGGCGTGCCGGCCATCCACGTCCGCCAGCCGACCGACACCCGGAAGGGCCAGATGTGGCGCGACGTGGGCCTGGACCGCTGGTTGTTCGAAGTCGAGCCTGCCACCGGCGAGGAGATTGGGGCGCGGCTGCTGGAAATGCACCGTAAGCCGGAGCAGACACGCTCCGCCGTGAATTCCGCACGCGAACGGGTAAAGGGACGCAGCGCCCGGATGATGGGGGCTGTACGTCTTGCCTGAATAGAACGCGGATGACGCGGATTTAGGGGATGCATGCGGATCAGATTAGATGCCTGATGCGGCTGAGATGATGCGGCTGAGATGATGCGGCCGTTCTACTTTGCTTATCTCTTGATCTCCCACGTAGCTTTTGATTGACCAGCATTATCTGATCCGGGATGATTGATTGAATCCGCGTCATCCGCGTTCTATTTGCATCGCATCCACTCACTGATCGAGGAGTTGAAATGGAACCAAGGATTAGCCGTCGGGCACTGGCGCTCTTCGGTCTTACGAGTCTCGCCGGTCTGTCGCTTACCGGCTGTGTTCAGCAGACCATGACGCCGCCGAGCGCTGCAAACGGTCCTGCTGCAACCACCGCTCCCGCCGCCACCAAAGGGGCGTCCGATCGCCTCACCCTGGCGGTGATCCCGAAGGGGACCACGCACGAATTCTGGCAAACCGTGAAAGCGGGCGCGGAAGCCGCCGCCCAGGAGTTCAACTGCGAGATCCGGTTCAACGGCCCGCAGAAGGAGAACGACATCTCCGAGCAGATCGACATCCTAAAGAACTACGGGACGCAGGGAGTCGACGGCGTGGCAGTGGCAGCCACCGATAAAAGCTCTCTCGGGCCGCCGGTGCAGGAG
>JANPLG010000608.1:0-12426 GCA_031426395.1 Actinomycetes bacterium | reverse complement strand
GAACTTCTCCAGCGCGGCGACCGCCTCCGGGTGCTTCTTCGCCGTCACCAGCGCCCGCGCTGCCGCCAGTTCCGCGTCGCCGACGGCGGCTGGCTGGACCTGCTCCTGAGCCATTGTGGGCGACTGTGGAAGCCCGGCCATCGGTGCGGCCAGCGTGAGCGGAATGAGCCAGTTGGAGATGTGCATACGCAAGTGTAGACGGCCCAGGGGGCAGTTGCGCAAGTGGCGTCGGTATTGAGATCACACTTGGCTTGCTTCCTCTTCAGACCAGGCCGCGCCTGCCCTTCCAAGCCCGTTCGAATGACGTCATCGGTGACGCTCAACCCGCTGTCAGCCCCGCTCGCCCGGTCATTCGCCCCGGAACCATAGCCAGCAGCCTCGCGCTCATCTGTATCAACAAAATGCGCCCTTACTAAGCTATGCGTCAGAGTCGTTACCCACAGTTTTGGGCGGAACGGGGCACCAACCGCAGCGCCCGACGGCACCTTCCCGCACATCAGGCCGCTTCAGCAGCCTTTCCCAAAACCCAGCCCGGTCCGTTTACGGCCGGGCGTCGACCCCCGAACCGCCCAGACGGGTCTCTGTACCTGACCGGTCGTTCCGATGCATCGGACACGGGTGATCGGAGTAGCAAACGTCTCGGACCTGGCCCCGCCAACAGGCGCAAGGCCATGCACTCAATCCGAAATTGATCAGTTCCGGTTCATGCTGAATAGCAGGGCCACCAACTCAACGCTTATCACCACTCCCAGGATGAGCAGCAGGTAGGGGTTCTGCGGTGCCGCGGCCCCACTCTGGCTCAGTTCCTCTCCCTCTGCGCGGCGCTGGTCGTCAAGGATCGCTTCCAGCTCCCGTGCCATGCGGCGCGAGACGTAGGCGTGGAGGTCGGAGCCTTGCGCCTGCTCCCGTTGCCTCGCCATGTCAGCGGCACGTTCTGCTTCCCGACGGGCTTCCTCAGTCTCGATCCGCCGCCGCTGCTCAGGAGGTAGGCGCTGCTGCCAGTGAGGCTCACTCATGAGGCACTCAGGCCGCGCCTTCTAGTAGCGTCTTGAGACGCGCCAGCGACTCACTCCAGGCGCGACGGAGTCCGTCGGCTTCGGCCCGCGATTGGATGCGGTCGTGGTTGACCAGGATGCCGGTTTTGCCCTCGCCCTTGTCGGTCAACTGTACGTCCACCAGGCTCTCGTCTCCGGTCTCTCCGTGCCATTCGAAGCGAAGGTCCTTGTTCTCACGGATGCGCCTATACGTTCCGCGGTTTCCGTCCGGGTTGCTGAAAGCTCCCCCTTCCCGAAGATCCACCGCAGTGCCCGCTCCAAACCATTGGCCCAGCAGTTCCGGATCCGTCCACGCCTGATAGACGGTCGCTATCGGCGCAGCAACCGTCTTGGTTGAGCAGATGAAGTGCCCCTTGGGACGGCCATCCTTCTCCTTCAAGCCATGTCGCACTTCATACTCCGGGTTGAGGGTCTGCACCCACCACACGTCGACATTCAGATCGCCGTTGAGGCGGCGACCCAATTCTCGCCGGCCTTTGGATGGACCGCCAAAGGCATCCATCGCCGCATACAATTCGTCCATCGTCTTGCCGGTGGCCGCGAGGCAGGCTTCGTTGGTGATTGGGTGATCCGGCTGAAAGGTGACCTCCACAGTAATGACTCCCTGGAGATCGTGGAACGCTCGTTCTCTGCTGGTTCTAGCGCTTGCCTGCCCAGTCCGATGTCCGGGCGCCGGGTAGCGGGACCGTTGTGTTGAGTTCGTTTCCGTTGATCGGCAGACATCTCACTTCAATCAGGCATTCCTTGGTAATATAGGAAGGCACTATCCACGGCCGGAATGGGATGGGAGAGATGTCCGAGCATACATTCACCACAGGATTGGGCAAGACTCGCCAACGGAAGCGTGACTTGAATCTTCTCGCGTCGGGCTATCGGCTTGCGAGCTGCACCATGGGTGGGAGCAAGTTGACCATAGTGCTCAAGCGACATCGGATGCTGGAAGAAGGCACTTACCCTAAAGGGGCGAACTCACGGGCGCGACCTGCTAGGTCGACTGCTCCTGCGACGCCAGACGCCGAGAGCACGACGCCCGCAGGCGAGGTGGTTGAGGGCGGGCCGGCCAAACCCAACTCCTTGGCCAAGTTTGCGGGCATCTTCGACAACGATCCGCACTGGGCGGATGTCGAGGCGGCAATCGCGCGAAACCGCGAGATTGACGAAGGTGGGTAGCCCGAAGTACCTCCTGGATACCGATACCCTCTCCAACTATCTCGGCCGCTCCACGCAGTACCCGAAGTTGGTCGAGAAGCTCTCAACGCAGCCTGCCGAGTCGATGGCTACGTGTGTGGTCGTGGCGGGTGAAATGATCCACGGAAGCATCGAGGCGTTGCGCAAAGAGTCGAGGCCGGAGCGGATGGTCGAACGGTACGACCTGACGTCACGCATTCTGCATCTGCTAGCTAGCCTGCCGGTTCTACCGTTTGATGCTGCGGCTGCCGCTGAGTACGGGGAGCTTCCTGCAACGGTCGGACGCAACGATCGAAAGATCGCAGCCATCGCGCTCTCGCAGGGGCTGATTGTGGTCACCAGGAATCTGACTGACTTCTGCCGGATTCAGGGCCTCTCCGTCGAAGACTGGCACGATTGCTAAACTACTGCTCCACGCCCAGGTCATCGATCCAGAGGGTGCCCTGGGTTTTGCGGGTGCCGTCTGCTTCCACCACGTAGATCGACTCCAGGCTGAGCGGGCCGAGGAAGTCTTCTGAGAGTGGGACGCGCAACTCCCGCCATTCGTCTTTCCAGGTGACGTTGCGGGCGGCGTCCAGGGTGTGGAACGCGCCCTTCGCGTCCTTGATTCGCACGCGCACCCAGGCGCCCTGGCCGTCGCCGTGGAGCCAGAGCTTCAGGGCAACAGGAGTGCCGAGTTTGCGGGATGCGTCCGCGTAGAGGGCGCGCGTGCCCATCCCCCGGCTGAAGTCGTACTCCAGGCGCAGGGCGCGCTTGCCGCTGCGCGCCGGACCTTCCGTAGCCTTCGCCTGGCCACCGGCACCGCCTGCCAGCCGGGACTTCCAGTCCATGCTCCGCTCGAAGTCATCCAGGGTGGGGGAGAAGCCTTCGGCCACCTCCACCTGCGCGGTGCCGATCACGCCGTTGAGTATGGCGGTGACCGTGCCGCGCCCGGATGCCGCACCGGTGGCGAGGATGCCGGTGGGACCGATCTCGCCAGCTTCCGGCGTGGCGGTCCAGGTGACGAGGGGAGGCAAAAGTAAGGGACGGCCCTGCGCGTCGAGGGCGCGGACGCGGAAGTTCTGGCGCACGCCGGTCCCCAGCTTGAGCAGAGCCGGAGAGACCTCAACCCGCGCGGGCTTCGGGTAGACGCGCACGGCCACTTCGCCGCGCGCGCCTTCGGGTCCGCCGGCCAGCGTGGCGACCAGCTTCCCAGAGGCGAACTCCTGACCCGGATCAGGAACTACCCTGGGGCCGGCGATGAAGCGTCCGTCGCGCACCTGCCCGAGGCCCGGAGTGACGCTCCAAAGGAGTCGATGCGGCGGCACGGGCACCGGGTTGTAGTGGGTGTCCTCACCCACCGCCGCAAGGGGCACTTCCGCGCCGAGAAGCGCCGCGACCGAATCCGACTGCGGCACCACGCGCACGGCGTCCCCTTTGGGAGCGGTGCTGAAGACCAGCAGCCCGTTGGCCACCGCTCGTTCCCGGCCATCCGAGGGGCGGTTGATGATGGCACCCCGCGCCCAAAGGGTCGTGGAGCCGCCGCCGTCCATGTTCACGGCATCGGTGCACCCGAGGTCGAGCATCGCCTGCGCCAACTCCGGCAGCGTCATCCCGATGCTGTGCCCGGGCTGCCGGCCGTCGACCGTCACCAGATACAGCTTCCGCCCACGGTAGCCGATGGCGGTACGAGGGTGGCGCGCCTGGACAAAGCTGTCTCCGATGCGCCCGGACTCCCGCTCCACGCTCACCTTGCCCTCCCGCACCAGGCGCGGACCGCCGCCGATCACCTGATCGCCCGGAGCCAGGGCCGGATCGAAGTCGACCCGCAGGTCAACGACACTGCCGGGGGCGAGATTGCGGAGGAGGGCGCCGGCGGGTCCGGAACCCGAGAGCACCCACGCTCCCGGCGCGATGGGAGCGTTCCCCGCGCCGTGCTGAACCGCCCGCACCCGGGCGCGGTGAGCGAACCCATGCTTGAGGGGGAACTGCTCTGGCTCCAGGAAGACTTCCGTCGACTCGGCGGGGGTGCGTGTAGACGGGCCGTACCAGGGGGTAAACAAGACCAGTTGGTTGCCGCCCAGGGGGTGGTTCACCGCTTCCAGATTCCGCTGTCCGCTACCAGGGAGGGTGACGGTGGAATTCGCGCGGATCACCTCGATCCGGGGCGCGGCGCTGCGGGGAACCACTAGGCACGACCGAGGATAGGGGGTGTGTACCACTTCGTCGTCAATGACAGCCGCGTTGGTGGGAATGCCGCCCTGCCTGCTGTCCGGATAGAGGAAGAAGTCGCCGTTGACGCCGGCAATGGGGTAGCGGTTAGGCCGGGACATCCGTTCCGCCTGGAGTGAGAGCGGTTCCAGAGCGAGTGAGGTTCCCTTGCCCAGCGAAACGCCGAGTTGAATGAACGGCTGATCAGCGTCCACTTCCACCGCTGCGAACGCGAAGGGACCCGCGGGATTCTCATTGCTGGTCCAGCGCAACAGCCGAACCCCAGGGCCGATCTTTCGCTCCACCCGTGAGGCTGCACCTACTTGGGAAGCGGCAGGGGCCTGGGCCGCCACGACCGGGAGATGCAGAAGAAAGAGCGCCGCCGCAAGAAGCACGGGCGCGGGCCGGAGATGACCCGATGCGGCACGGCGAAGGGTCGAACGGTAAACTGAACCGGCGGCGTGGGTCATGGCACCAATTGGCTAGCGCTGAACGAGACGAGTGAGTGCGGTTGGTTGAACAATCCTAATCATATTCACGGTCCGAACCCGGTTCCGGTCCACCGCGAGGTTTAAGCGTGGAGCCGGCCTCCAGTGCCCCAAATGGCATGTGAGCGTGGTCCGTGACCGCAGACAGGTAGTCCCATAGATGATCGGCAAGACGGTAAAGCGGCGCTTGAAGAAGTTCGTGCTCTGGATGGAGATCCTTCTCATCCTGGTGCTCGGCGCCGGAGCAGGTGGAGTGCTGGCGGTCTGGTACCAGATCAGTAAGGTCCTCCCGCCGGACGCCGCCCTGGACAGCTACCGGCCGCCGGTCGGGTCGAAGATCTACTCCTCGGACGGGCAGCTCCTCGCCAAGCTGGCGGTGGAGAACCGTGAGCCGATCCCGCTGGACAAGATTCCCAAGGACATGCAGAACGCCATGGTGGCGATTGAAGACAGCCGGTTCTATACCCACGGCGGTCTCGACTTCTGGGGGATTGGCCGGGCCGTAGTGACCAACGTCAGCGGCCGGGAGATGTCCCAGGGTGCCAGCACCATCACCCAGCAGCTGGCCCGAAACATGTTCCTCAGCTCCCGGAAGAAGATCTCCCGGAAGCTGAAGGAAGTGCTCATCGCTGTCCAGATTGAGCGGAACTGGACCAAGCGCCAAATCCTGGAAGCGTATCTGAACCAGGTCTACTTCGGAGCGGGTGCCTACGGGGTGAAGTCGGCCTCGCAGACCTATTTCGCCAAGGACCCGGGGAAGCTTACCCTGGCCGAGTGCGCGATGCTGGCCGGAATGCCGCAGCGCCCCAGCGAGCTGAACCCCTACAGCGCGTTCGACCAGGATGGCAATTACGACCGCACCAAGGCGCGCCGCGACGACGTGCTCGGGCGGATGCTCACGCTCAAGCTGATTGACCAGGCCCGCTACCAGAAGGCGATTGACACGCCGATCAAGGTTGCCAAGCAGCGCCCGGCCACCATTGGCTACTTCCGCGCCAAATACTTCGTCCAGTACGTGGTGGAGCAGCTCCGTGAGCAGATGGGCTACGACCAGGAGATCCTCGACAAGACCGGGCTGACCATCATCACGTCGCTCAACTGGAAGATGCAGCAGGCCGCTGAGAAGGCGATGAAGAAGGGGATCAACCGCTACCGAGGCTGGGGCCGCGTCTCCGATGGCGCGCTGGTCTGCCTCGACCCGAACACCGGCTACATCCGGGCAATGGTCGGCGGCGTGAACGAGCCGTGGGAGAAGCACCAGTTCAACTGCGTGACCCAGGCGCGCCGGCAACCAGGATCGTCCTTCAAGCTCTTTGTTTACGCGCACGCGCTGGAGGATGGCCGCAGCCCCTACAGCAGCGTGAGCGTCAACGCCTTCATCCGAATGCCGGATGGCAAGACCTACGCGCCAAAGAACCACGGCCGTACCAGGGGCGGCAGCCTTGGTCTGGTGCCCGCCTTCGCGGGATCTGTCAATGGCGCGGCGGTGAATCTGGCGGTGGAGGACGGCATCTTCGAGGGTCCCAAGAACGTGGCCGCACTGGCGCACCGCATGGGGATCCAGAGCGATCTGATGGGGGTGCCCGCCCTCGCCCTCGGAACGTCTGAGGTGACGCCCCTGGAGCTGGCCAACGCCTACGGCACCATTGCCGCCGGCGGCAAGCGGGCCCAGCCAATGGTGATCCTTCAAGTCCGCAGCCAGGAGGGCGATCTCGTCAAGGACTTCGCGCCCAAAGTGACGCCGATTGGCCTGAAGCCGACCACGGTCCAGGGGGTACACGCGCTCACCCGTGCCGTGGTGACCGGCGGCACTGGGAGCGGCGCGGGGAGTGTTGCGGATGCCCACGGCAAGACGGGCACCACAGAACGGAACACGGATGCCTGGTTCGCCGGATACGTCCCGAATGAGTTAGTAACCGTGGTCTGGGCCGGCAACCGGAACAACAAGCCGATGTCCCACAGCCTCTACGGTGGCACGATCTGCGCCCCGATCTGGGCGGAGTTCATGCAGCAGGCGATCAAGCTGAACCCGGACAAGAAACCAGTTCCGATGCAGGTGGCCGACGCGAAACCGGCGCGGCGCCGGGAGCGAAGGGTCCGCGCGGACTCCGTCCCGATCAGCCCGGACGAGACGGCCGGCAACCGGATCCGGCTCAACGTCTGCGGCCAGAGCGGCCTCCTTGCCAGCTCGGACTGCCCCGTCACCTCCCGTGAGTTCCTCTTGGGCGACCAGCCGCTGGACCGCTGCGGGGGCAACCACAAGCGCAAGGAAGTCGAGAAGCCGGCAGAGGGCGAGGATGTCAAGCCTCCCGTCGATGAGCCGGGCAAACCCACCGAGCCGGGCGGCGAGAACCTGTAGCGGCCCACCTCCGTGCATCGCGGCTCCCGTCCATTCAATGCGGCGTGCTTTCCACGATCTGGAGGAAGCACGCCGCATCTTTGTGCCGGTGCGTGGCACTGCGCCGTCAGGTGGTTGACGGCCGATAGGTCGCCACCCCGGTGCGGGACGGGCGTGCCTGGACCCCCGCAAAGCACGGGCACCTTCGCAGTGAGATTGCCAGGCGAGGGTGACGGAGTTTTCGAGAGCGGAACCCTACTTCTTCTCATCAAGACCTCTTCACCGACTTTCGGCGGTCTCACCCCTTCAGTCCCTTAGGCCGACCTATAGTGTGTGGGGGTGGCTAGAATGAGGGGGCAAGTGAGCGCGTGGCCTCTTTGCTGCTATGACGGCTCCGCGTTGGTGCGTGATCCGCGTACCCACGGATGGGAATAACCCGTTTCTCCTCCGGCGGCGGGCAGGGTGTAGGTAAGCGAGTTTGAAGATGGCGGAGAAGAAGCGGAAGCGGCGGACACCCTGGGGGCCGATCATCGTTGGCGTAGTGGTGCTTGGGGGTGTTGGCGGTGCCTGGGCGTGGCAGCAACAGAATGCAGCCGGCGAGGCGAACAAACTGCCCACCGGCGTTCAGGTCGGGCGCGTGGAGCGCGGGGATCTCGAGCAGAAGATCACGGCCTCCGGCGTGGTGGCGGCGCAGATCGGGGCCAAGGTGAACATTGGCTCCCAGGTCAGCGGCCGCATCAAGAGCCTTCCCGCAGACGTTGGAGCATTGGTCAAGGTTGGTCAGATAGTGGCGGTACTGGACGTTCAGGATCTGCAGGCGCAGTCGGAGCAACAGCGACAAGCGGTAGCAGGCGCGGCGGCCACGCTCGATCAGTCGCGCGCCCGGCTCCGTCAGGCGGAGCTGACCTGGCAGTTGACCGTGGAGCAGAACAAGGCGCAGATCAGCGAGGCGGGATTCGCCGTGGGCGCGGCGCAGGAGCGGCTGCGGCAGGCGGAACTCTCGGCGAACATCTCGCCGCCGCAAACCAGCGCCGAAGTGGCCCGAGCCAATGCCGCCCTCTCAACCGCCAAGGCGCAGCAGACACAGGTGAAGCAAACCGTGGCGCTGCAGCTTCAGCAATCACAGGCCTCCATCGACGAGGCGCAGGCCACTTACGACAACGGCATCCGCACGCTGAGGCGGCAGGAGGCGCTCCGGCAGCAAGGGTATGTCGCCCAGCAGGAGGTCGACAACGCGCAGGCGACCTACCGAGCGGCGCTGGCCCGCCTCCAGAACGCGAAGGCAACCCTCACCATTGTGAAGGAGAAGAACCAGGCGGACCTCCAGGCAGCGGAGAACCTGGTCACCCAGCAAGAAGCGGCCGTCCGTTCCGCAGAGGCCGCCCGTGCGAACGATCAGGTTCGCGCCGCGGACGCCTCCACCGCTCGTCAGACGGTGAAGCAGAGCGAGGCGTCGCTGCAGCTCCGGAAGAGCAATCAGGCGCAGAACGCCATCTCCCGCCGTGCGCTGGAAGAAGCGCGAGCCGCAGCCAAGCAGGCGGAAGCGAATCTCAAATCGGCGCAGGCGGCCCTCGATTATCAAAACACCCTGCTCGGGCGCTCCGTGATCCGCTCCCCCATCGCCGGGACCGTCCTGACGGTGACCGCGCAGCAGGGCGAGACGGTGGCCGCAGCGTTCCAGACGCCCACCCTGATTACCGTGGCGGACCTCAACCGCCTGGAGGTCAAGGCGTATGTGGACGAAGTCGACATCGGCCGCGTCAAGTTCGGGCAGGAAGCAGAGGTCCGGGTCGAGTCCTACCAGGGGCGCGTCTTCCACGGCACCGTGGTGAAGATCTCATCGGCCTCCACCGTCAAGGACAACGTGGTTACCTACGAGACCACGGTCCGCCTGAAAGACGCGAATGGGATGCTGCGGCCCGATATGACCGCGGACGTCACGCTCCTCTTCGGCCGCACCCGCGACGTGCTGCTGATTCCCAGCGAGGCGATCCATCGGGCCGTGGATCGGACTGTCGTCTATATCCTGCATCGGGAAAAGCAGGGCAAGGAGCGGGTGGAGGAGCGCACCGTCACCACCGGCCCGAGCGACGGCATCAAGACCCAGGTGAGGACCGGCTTGAAAGAGAGCGAAGAGGTGATCCTCACCGGCCTGCAGCGGCTGGGCACCAAGGCGTTGGACGCGCAGCAACAGGGCAGCGGTGGCGGCGGCGCCGAAGAGTAGCGAGTAACGAGTAGCCGTCATGATCCGCCTCTCTGGCATCCGCAAGATTTATGTGATGGGCGACCAGGAGGTCCACGCCCTGGCTGGCGTCGACCTGTGCATCGAACAGGGTGAGCTCTTGGCCATCATGGGACCGTCCGGCTCCGGTAAGTCGACCCTGATGCACATCCTGGGCTTGCTCGACGCCCCCACGGATGGCGATTACTTCCTGAACGAGTACGAGGTCTCCGGCATGGACGGGGCCGAGTTGGCGCGCGTCCGCAACCGTACCATCGGCTTTGTCTTCCAGAGCTTCAACCTGCTCCCCAGCCTCACCGCCCTGGAGAACGTGGAACTGCCGATGGTCTATGGTGGCGTGAAGAAGCGACGCGAACGGGCCGAGGAGGCCCTCAGTCTGGTGGGTTTGACAGACCGGATGGACCACCGTCCCACCGAGCTTTCCGGCGGTCAACAGCAGCGGGTCGCCATCGCGCGAGCCATCGCCGGGTCGCCGAAGATCCTGCTGGCGGACGAGCCAACCGGCAATGTGCCAACCCGTCAGGGCGAGGAGATCATGCAGATCTTCCAGGAGCTGAACGACCAGGGCATCACCGTCATCCTGGTCACACATGAGCAAGAGATTGCCCGACATGCGCGGCGGCTGGTGCAGGTCCGCGATGGACTCATCATCCGGGACCAGCCTGTGAAGCGGCGGATCGTCGCCTCGGAATGGCTGCACTCTCCGGAGAATGCGGCGGCAGAAATGCTGGATCTGTGAGGTACCTCCGTGGCTGACACGCTTCCACGCATTGGAACCGAAGATCTCCCCAATCCCTCAGGACCGCCTTCCGCCAACGGTGGCGCGCCGCGAAAGCCGTCCGTGCTGGACGAGCCGCTGGCGATGGGGCGAATGACGCCTCTGGACAGCTTCAGCTTCGCCTGGCGGGCGCTGCGAGACAATCGGATGCGCTCCGGGCTCACTATCCTCGGCGTGGTGATTGGAGTCGCGGCGGTGGTCGCGGCGGTCGCGGTGGGGCAGGGAGCCGGGGCCTCCATCACCGACTCGGTGGGGTCCCTGGGCAACAACCTGCTCTTCATTGTGCCGAACAACCCTCGCATCCAGATGGGCGCGCCGCAGGGCCTAACGCAATCACTGAAGCTATCGGACGCGGATGCCATCCGCGAACGTTGCCAGGCCACGGTGGCACGTGTCTCTCCGTCCGTGCGGGGGAGCGCACTGCTCAAGGCCGGGACCAAGAACTGGCGCACCACGCTACAAGGGATCGTCCCCAACCATTTCCTGGTGAACAATGCTGAGGTGGAGAAGGGCCGCCCCATCAACGAGGTGGACGACGACACCCGCGCCCGCGTCGCAATTCTTGGAGAGACGACCGTCCTGAATCTCTACGGCAGTCGCAGGTATAACTGCGTCGGGCAGGAGGTCGCTCTCAACAGGACCCGCTTCACCATCGTCGGGGTGCTGAAGAGGAAGGGGAGCAGCACCTTCGGACAGGATCAGGACGACGTCATCCTGATCCCTCTCCGCACCGCGATGAACCGCGTGCTCAACCAGCGCAACCTCTCCTTCATCAGCGTGGAATGCCGTGGCCCGGAGACCATGGATCTGGCGCAGGAGCAGATCGTCTCCCTGCTCCGGGAGCGGCACCGCCTTTCGCCGCCCTTCCCGGACAACGACGACTTCACCGTGCTGAGCCAGTCCGCCCTGCTGACCGTACTGACCACCATCACCGGGGTGGTCACCACGCTTCTCGCCAGCATCGCAGCGATCTCGCTGACGGTGGGCGGCATCGGAATCATGAACATCATGCTCGTGTCAGTGACGGAGCGGACGCGGGAGATCGGCATCCGCAAGGCGCTGGGCGCAACGGAAGCGAACATCCAGGCGCAGTTCCTCATCGAGTCGGCGCTGCTCTCCATCGCGGGCGGCATCCTGGGGGTGCTGATCGGCGGCGGGATCTCCCTAGCTGCGGCCAAGCTCTCCGGCTGGCGCATTGAGCCGAACACCACCAGTGTCCTCGTGGCCGTGGGAGTCTCCGCCGGCATCGGGATCTTCTTCGGCTTCTGGCCCGCGCGTAAGGCCGCCCAGCTCCACCCCATCGAAGCCCTCCGCCGTGAGTGACGCGGGCGCGAGTGATCCGGGCGCGAGTGAGAGTAGTTAGCCACAGTTCGTATCGGAATGAGGCACCAACCTCAACGCACTGCGGTGCCTACGCGCACGACCAGGCCGCTTCAGCGGCCTTTCCCAACAAGTCAGCCCGGTCGTTCACGGCCGTGCGTCGACCACCGAATCGCTCTGGCCCTGTGGGATTCGCGCACAGCAGAATTCCGCAGCACTTAGTGATCGACCATTAGGTTTGGGCATAAGGCCTCGCCCCTCCAGGAATGTTGCACGGAGGACGAGGGACCACCGTGATGACCCAGGCCACTCCCTCATCCATTCGATTCCAGTCCCTGAACTCAACGGCATTCACCCGTCCTTTAGGTCGGATCGCTGCTCAACCATCGCTTGAGGAGGAGCGTGCGGCCGCTCCGGCAAGTGTTGGATAGAGCCACGAGGTAAAGCCACCGAATCACCAGTCGGAGACGAGCGCGAAGCATGGTTCCGCCAGGCTTCGCAGAGGTTCTCCGGCCTCCGGGGGTGATTCGATGACTAGCTTCGACCTGATCCTGATCTTGTTGGTGGTGGGCATCGTCCTGTTTGAGATCCGGCATGATGCGGGGCGTGCGCTGCTGGACGCGGTGGCTACACTGGTTGCCGCGCAGGTATCTCGCGTCCTGGCACCTGCGCTGACCCAGGCGCTTCATTGGCAGCCGTTCCCGGGGACGCAGCATTCGCCCATGGCCCAGGGCATTCTCTTCGTGGGGTGCTCGTTGATTGGGTTGGCGGCGGCCGGACTGCTTCACCGGTATACACGCTGGAGCATGGACCAGTGGGATCCGGCG
>JANPLG010000607.1:0-3354 GCA_031426395.1 Actinomycetes bacterium | reverse complement strand
CTGAGGCAGGCGTGACGCAGAGGGTTGCCAGCGCTGCGATGGTGCAGGCCAGGAGCGCGCGGTGCGGTGTCATGTCTGCCAGTCGTCCAGCATAAGACCAAGTTTTACGAAGTGCCTGAAGTGCTTGGTGTTATGGGTGACGAGGGCCGCACCCCGGTTGATCGCGTGAGCGGCGATGATCAGGTCTGCATCTTGAATTGGCTCACCGATGTCTCGGCTATGCGCCCAAAGAGTCGCCACTTGCAACCAGTCGGCTCGAACCATTGGGACGTAGGTGAGTTCTGCGAGAAGTTTTTCCACCTTTACCCGGAGTGCAGTTGCACCGGAACGGAGCAGTCCACGTTCCAGCTCGAATTCAACAAATGGGCTCAGATAAATGTCGGAATTGGTCGCAAGCGCTGTTCGGAAGCGGCTTGTCGCGACGATGTGTCCGCGAGCGATGGCAGAGATGGTGTTCGTATCGAGAAGGTAGCTCATTGGCCATCTGAATCGAACTCATCCCGTTCGGTGAAGAGCATTCGGCTCTCCTGGAGTTCCCGATCGAACAGATCCCAGAACTCTTGCGGGAGCTTGGCCGCCTCCTCCTGTACGTCCTGCAGAAGGGCTAGAATCCGCTCTACACGCTCTGTCTCCTGTTCGGACGACACTTCATAGTCCATCTGCAACTTGACTGCTTGCCCCTCGCTCAAGGGCAAGGGACCCATTGGCCTGAGAATGCCGTTCTCGTAGACAGCTTCAATCGTTGCGGTCATAAGGGATTACCTCCCGTCTAGATTGCGGATCAGGCTCTCGAAGAAGGGGCGGCCGTCGTCGCCGCCTAGGATTGCTTCGCTGGCGCGTTCCGGGTGCGGCATGAGCGCGATCACGTTCCCCGCCTCGTTGCAGATGCCGGCGATGTTCTCCAGGCTCCCGTTGGGATTGGCGTCCGGAGTGACCGTGCCGTCCGCCTCGCAGTAGCGGAAGAGTATCTGCCCATTGGCCTTCATCCGATCGAGCGTTTCCGGGTCGGCATAGTAGTTGCCTTCGCCATGGGCAATCGGGAAGCGGACCACCTTGCCTGGGGTCAAGCCGCGCAGGTAGGGGGAGGAGCTCGCCTCGACCCGCAGGTTGGCCCAGAGGCAGTTGAACTGCTGATGGTTGTTGCGCAGCATCGCGCCCGGCAGCATTCCGGCCTCGACGAGAATCTGGAAGCCATTGCAGATTCCCAGGACGAGCTTTCCAGACGCGGCGAACTGCGCGACAGCGTCCATCACCGGGCTGAACCGGGCCACGGCTCCGGCGCGGAGGTAGTCGCCGTGGGCGAAGCCGCCGGGAAGGACGATAGCGTCCAGGCCGGAAAGATCCGTTTCCTCGTGCCAGATCAGCCGTGCATCCTGCCCCAGGACATCTTCAAGAACGTGGCACGTGTCCAGTTCACAGTTTGAGCCGGGGAAGACGACCACGCCCCAGCGCTTCACCGCAACTTCTGTGGCGATTGCCATCGCTAGCCCTCCCGCGTCACGGTGACGGAGTACTGCTCGATGATGGGGTTGGCGAGGAGCTTCTGGCACATCTCGCGCACCTGGGCCTCCTGCGCCTCGGGCGACGCGCCTTCGGCCAGGTCGAGCTCGATGTAGCGGCCGACGTGTACATCCTGGACGGACGCGAACCCCAAGTTGTGGAGCGCGGACTTGACCACTGCGCCCTGGGCATCCAAGACGGTGGGCTTAAGACGGATATTGATGCGGGCTTTAGGCATGGGGTACGCGGAATGAGGTTGGGGGCGGTCTCGATCCGCCGGCTGACGACTTATCTTAAGCCACGGTCGACCGGTTTTGGCAGAGCCACGCGCTTCGCGCAGAAGTCGCAGCCCCGTTGCCGGCGTCGCACGGCCCGTCGGTTCCCTTCGATGGAGCGATGGTTTCGACTTCACGTCGACTGATAAACTGCCCTCTGAGAGCGGCGAGGGTGGATGGTGAGAGCGGGGGAGACCGGGGCGAGCAGTATGTCTTGGGTGGAGATCATTGCTGATAGGAAGATCCGCGACGCGCAGGACGAGGGGAAGTTCGACAACCTGCATGGCGCGGGGAAGTCGCTGATCCTGGAGTTCGATCCGAACGTGCCGCCGGACCATCGGATGGCCTACCGCCTGATGCGCGAGGCGAACCTGCTGCCGGACTGGATTGAGGCGGAGAAGGAGATCCGCACCCTTCAGGCACGTTGGTACGAGCGGGTAGCGCTGTTTCGGAAGCGCACGCGAGACGAGGCGGGCGATGGTTCAGCGACCACCGGGTTTAAGGCCAACCGCCTTGATGCTCATCGGAATGTGTTCCTGCTGCAGGCAGCGAGGGAACTGTTGGAATCGAAGCGGCAGATTGAGCGCTTCAACTTGATCGTCCCAGCCGTGAACCGACAGATGGTCCGCCTATCTGTCCGCGAAATGATGCAAGAACTGGAAGTCGCGTTTCCCTGCCACTAGCCACCGCGTGCCGGTCAGGTGCCAGTGTGGGAGCGCACTGCCGAAGGAGCCCCGAGAGGTGCGCCTAGACAACCGGATGCCGCTTCGAAGGCGCAAAGAGTCGTTTGGGTAACGGGTAATGGAGTTGAACTCCAGTTAACTCAGGTTGGTTGCTACGCATATGGGCGCGAGTGCGGCACGGGCAGGATTTGAACCAAGGAGAACGCAGACAACTCAGAGACGAAGGCCTGGGAGACGCAGCGGATCGAGGAACGGTCGCCACGCTGTCAACGTCAACGGGGGAGTTTACGGATTGCATTCTCTGCGCTCTCTGCGTTCTCTGCGGTGGTGAATCGGCCCCCCCGCGCTACTGTTGTGGTAGAGCCGCTGTTGGCGACAGCGACGCATGGGAAAGGTTCGGCGGCGGGTGGGAGCTTTCGACAACGGATTGGGAAACTACAGGGACAGCGGTGCCTGGCGGAAGGCAATGGACCTGGCTGCCGAGACCCTTGGGTTTGCCGGCCTGTGGCGCTCGCCCGACGCCCGACGCCTCGGCGACCGGCTCAGCGACCTCGCGCTTTCGATCCCGGCACAGGTTGCGCAGGCGTGGCAGGCCCCGGATCTGAAGTCGGACCCGCTGCCTTTCTTTGACCACACCGAGACGCTGCTTCTGGAAGCGGAGACCCTGCTCCTCATCGCAGTCCGACTCCGATACCTGACGGAAGTCCAGGCTGAGTCCGCGCTGACCCTCGTGGAGCGCACCCGCCTGGACATGCTCGACATGCGCCCGGCACCCCCGAGTCCAGCCGCTCCTCCGCCGGTGATTGTCAACGTCACTACGCCGCCGTATCCGGTCCCTCCAGCGCCAGTGGTCCCGAGCGCTTCCGCTCCCATTTCGCCGCCAGCGCCGGTAACTG
>JANPLG010000606.1:0-1439 GCA_031426395.1 Actinomycetes bacterium | reverse complement strand
GCCCGCGCTCATCCTGGAATGGCGTGAGCTCTCCAAGCTGAAGAGCACCTACGCTGATGCGCTCCAGACCCTCGCGGATCTCTGGCGGCCGATGCAGAACCGCCTCAAGGCGGATGAGCTGGATCGCGTCTACGATGAACTGGAACTCCCCCTCATCCCAATCCTGACGCGGATGGAAGTGCTCGGCGTGGGGGTGGATCGCGCCTGCCTCGAGGAGCTCTCGGGTCGCCTCGGCGGGCTGGTGGCGGATCTGGAGACGCGAGCGCATCAGGAAGCCAAGCACCCATTCAACATCGGCTCCACCAAGCAGCTCCAGGAGATCCTCTTCCAGGAGCTCGGCCTCCCGCCCGGTCGCAAGACGAAGACCGGCTTCTCCACCGATTCCGATGTGCTGCAGGACCTGGCCATCCACCATCCGCTGCCCGCGCTCATCCTGGAATGGCGTGAGCTCTCCAAGCTGAAGAGCACCTACGCTGATGCGCTCCAGACCCTCGCGGATGCGCAGGGACGCGTGCACACCAGCCTCAACCAGACGGTCGCCGCCACCGGTCGCCTCTCCAGCAGCGACCCCAATCTCCAGAACATCCCCACGCGGACGGAGGTTGGCCGGGAGCTACGTTCCGCCTTCGTGCCCGCCCCGGGGATGCGTCTCCTCTCTGCGGACTACAGCCAGATTGAGCTCCGGATAATGGCCCACATCTGCCGTGACCCGGAGCTGGTGCGCGCCTTCCAGGAAGGTCGGGACATCCACACCGCCACCGCCGCCCGCGTCTTCGATGTCCCGCTGAACAAGGTCACCTCAGATCAGCGCCGCAGCGCCAAGACGGTGAACTTCGCGGTGCTGTACGGGCAGCGGGAGTTTGGCCTGGCGCGGCAGCTCCGCATCGGGATGGGCGAGGCGAAGCGGCTCATCGAAGCCTATTTCGCAGAGTTCCCCGGCGTGCTGGAGTATGTGGAGAAGACGCTCTCCCAGGCCCGTCGCGAGGGCTACGTAGAGACGCTGCCCCCCTACCGCCGCAAGCGCTACATCCCCGGGATCCATGCCGGCAACCGGAACGAGCGCCAGAGCGCGGAGCGGGAAGCAATGAACGCGCCCGTCCAGGGAACCGCCTCGGACATCATCAAGGCCGCAATGATGCGTGTCGACCGGGCGATGAAATCAGAGGGTGTCCGAAGCCGGATGATCCTCCAGGTCCACGACGAGCTGCTCTTCGAAATCCCTCCAGAGGAAGAGACGGTGATGCTGGTCCTGGCCCGCCGCGAGATGGAAGGCGCCTACGAGCTAAGCGTCCCCCTCACCGTCGAGACCAAGGTCGGCGGTAATTGGCGAGACGTAGAGCCGTTGGGCGCGCTGTAACCCACGCCACCAGACGGGGCCACTGGGGTGCGACCGCCCCATACTGAACCCCGAACCCTGAACCCAATGCACTGCCCAGATC
>JANPLG010000605.1:0-4055 GCA_031426395.1 Actinomycetes bacterium | reverse complement strand
GGACGGCGGCGCGGCGCACTCGTCGATGACGGGTCATGCTACCCATCCACGCTCATTCCTCAGGATCGACGGCTTCCGCATCCTCCTCGACGTCATCCATATCGGCGTCGTCTTCGTCCACATCGTCTCCGTCATCAAGTCCCGCGCTCTCCGACTTTCGCCGGCTGCCTGGCAACTGGGCCACGGCCTCCCGAAGCCGAGGAAGTACTTCGGAACCGGCGTCGTGCACGGTGACTCCGTGGCGCTCCAGATCCAGCAACTCCAGGGAAAGCACGCCGCGGTAGTGAGCATCCCACAGCGCCTTGACAGTGGCCGGGACACTCACCTGACCCTTGCCGAATGGAAGGCGGTGATCGGTGCGAGTGGCATCCCGAAGCTGAACGTGGAACACGCGGCGCGGGGTGAGGCGCAGTGCCTCGCGCAACTCGATACGGCGGAAGTAAAGGGTCGCAGTGTCCAGCGTCAGCCCGAGGCGCGGGTCATTAATCTCCGCAAGGAGTCGCACCGCCTTCTTCAGGCTGTCGAGGACATCTTCCGTGGTGATCTCGACCGCCACCCTGACGGCACTGCTGCGCGTCCGGTGCAGCGCCAGTCGAAGCGCGGAGAGCGCACGCGACCATGTGCTCTCCCAAGCCTCGATCTCCGTCTCCCCAAGGCTGACCACCACCACGCGCGCGCCGAGGGTGTCCGCAGCGCGGATCGCCCTCACGGTCCAGTTGACCGCCTCCGCGCCCCCTTCCGTTTCATCGCGCGGCATATCCGGGTGGGCCGCGGAGATCGCGGCCACGCGGAACCCTTCCAGACGTGGTGCAAGATCCGCAGCCGTGTTCTTGAGATCTAGCAAGTCGAGGTGACCCTGGCCGTGGTCGGCACAGAGCTCGAGGGTCGTGACGCCGAGGGCGCGTGCCTGCTCCAGCGCTTCGTCCAGTGGGAGACCGGCCCACATCCGGGTGCTAACGCAAAGTTCCATCGCCTGTAGTCTACCGCGCTTGCGCCGCGAGACACGCCTCCAGGCGCGGCGACCACGCGAGAAGAGCTTCGTCGGCCCCGAATCGAGCAGCACCCTGCAGCCCCAGCGGCAGTCCGTTCCTGGCCCGACCGGCGGGTAGTGAGATCACCGGCATCCCCGCATGGGTCCATGGCAGGTTCATAGCCGGGTCGCCGGTGGAGGCCAGGCCACGAGGTGCCGGCCCCGGAGCGCTGGGAGAGATCCAGAGGTCCACGCCCGCGTCATCCATTGCTCGGCTAAGCTGCGCACGCAGCACCTTCCGGCCCCCAAGCGCCTCTCGCAACGCGGCAGGCGTGACTTGCTGGCCAGCGCGAATCTGGGCGACGGTTCGCGGACGGTAGAGGGACTCGTACTTGGGGAACCAATCGCGGTGGACGACTGACATCTCCGTGCAGCAGATCACTTGATGCCGCGCGTTAACCGCCGCGATATCCGCAAGGACCACCACCTCTTTCACTACAAAGCCTGCGGCGACCAGTTGCGCCACCTGCCGTCGTAACGCCTCCCGCCCCTCCTCGGTTGCCTGGGCAAGGTAGGGGCCGACGGGCACGCCCAGCACGGGGGCGGTCACCGCGTGAGCGTTGGAACTCCAGTCCGGCACCAGCGTTTCCGCTGCCACTTGGGAACCCTGAACATCCTGCGTAAACCAGCCAAGCTGATCCAGGGAAGGAGCGTATGGAATGACGCCGTCCAACGGCACGCGCCCCTGGGTCGGCTTGAATCCCACTACTCCGCAGTACGCGGCGGGCCGGATGACCGATCCCACCGTCTGGCTACCCAATGCCAGCGGACAGTAACCGCCCGCCACCGCCGCCGCTGAGCCGGAGGAGCTGCCTCCGGGGGTGTGCGCGGCGTTCCACGGGTTGCGGGTCGTCCCCGGCTCGAAGTAGGCGAACTCCGTGGTGACCGTCTTCCCGAGCAGGAGCGCGCCGGCTTCCCGCAGGCGGGTCACGCACGACGCCTCAGGTCCAGCGAAAAGCTCTGGAGGAAGGATGGAGCCACAGCGCGTCTCCCATCCGTCGACCCGGATGATGTCCTTCACTCCCACCAGCGCGCCCCGCAACGGAGCAGGGTGCGATGGCGTCGTTTGTATCGAGAGCGCCGCCTGGGAGAGGAGCCGCGCCCAGCGTCCAGGCTCGTCCAGGAGCGCGCGGACCTTCCCCTCCCTCGCCAGCACGCGCTCTTGCGCGAGCGCGAGGCCCTCGAGCACTTCGCGATGCGAAAGCTCGCTCATTCTGGCTCCTCGCGGGCGGCGACCTTCGCCACCAGGGCCACGTCCCGCATCGTCTCCGAGAAAACCACCGGGCCGACCTTCTCAACCGGCATGCCCGGGTGAGCCGCGTTCTGTGAGGTCTCACCGCGTGGAAGGAAGTAGGCGCGATACACCACCACATCTTCCTTGCTCCAGCCTCGCCGCATTGGAGTACGGAACTCCAGGTAGGCCACCGTATCCGCCCGTGGATACCGCTTCTCCGCACCCGTCTTCGTCACCCGGTGCCAGCCGCGGCCCTCCAGCAGCGCCCGCGACTGGTCCCACCGCACATGCGCGCCAGCAAACCTGCTGCTGGAGCCGCGAGCGTCCCGTTCATCCTGGTTGGGTCGGTACCATTCGCGGCGAATTTGCGGCAGCGGCTGGCGGAACGACTGCCGGTTCAGCCAGCGGTCCCACCGTTCCAACGTGCCCGCCGCCACCAGGTCGAGGGGATGCAGCACCCGCGCCGGCGGCAGGAACTGGACCAGGTCGCCCTCCACCGTCTCCACGAGCCACTCATCCGGCTCCGGCCGGCCGATCGCGCCGCCGGCCTCCATCAGCAGCCGTGACAGAAACGGCCGGCCCACGGGATCCAGCGCCAGCATCGCGACATCCTGTGAGGTGAGCGGGATGTCCTCGGTCATCGCCCGCTCCAGGAGCGACCGAAGCTGGCGATGCCGTTCGTGGGCCGCCTCCAGCGTGACCTTCATCCATGCCATCGCGTCGCTCTGCTTCACAGCGGTTGGCAGCGCCGCCAGCCGCTTCCCATCCCGCGAGGCAACCAGCCGAACCCGGTCGCTGCAATCGATGCGGACCTGGTAGCCTTCAACGTCCCAGGGTCCGTAGAGATCGCTGGGGATCATCGCGGCTAGGCCGGAACCGGGACCGAGGCCAGGGCGCGGGTTCGCTCCTCCGGATGGCCCTCGCGCATTAGCGCTTCGCCTACCAGCACGGCGCGCGCGCCGCAGCGTGCCACGCGTGCCACGTCCTCCGGCGTATTGATGCCGCTTTCGCTCACAAGCAGATGGTCTTGGGAGGCTGCAAGCGTGGAGAGCCGTTCCGTGGTCTCCAGGGTGGTCTCGAAGGTGTGGAGGTCCCGGTTGTTGATGCCGAGGAGCGGCGGGCGGATCGCTAGCGCGCGGTGCAGTTCGTGCTCTGTGTGCGTCTCCACCAGCACCGCCATGCCGAGTTCCGTCGCCCGGGCGTGGTACGCCGCCAACTGGTCGTCCTCCAGGATCGCGACGATCAGCAGGATGGCGTCCGCGCCCAGCAGCCGGCTCTCATCGATCTGCCAGGCGTCGATGACAAAGTCCTTCCGGAGGAGCGGCACCTCCACAGCGGCGCGGATCTGCTGCAGGTAGCGGTCATGCCCCTTGAAGAACGCCTCGTCCGTCAGCACGGAGAGGCAGGCCGCACCGTGGGCCGCGTAGCTCCGTGCCAGACCCACCGGATCGAAGTCGGCGCGGAAGATCCCCTTGCTGGGCGACGCTTGCTTCACCTCCGCAATCAGGCCGACGTGCTCCCCGCGAAGCGCAGCGGTGAAGTCACGCACGGGAGGGGCGTCGTACAGGTCAATGATCGGCCGCATCGCCTTGCGGACCGCCACCTCCTCCCGCTTGTGCGCCACGATCTTCTGCAGGATGGAGGGAACAGTGTTCATACGGTGAGGTTACGGAGGAGCGTTTACGGTCGATGGCTAAGGCCACGCCCCTCATCGTACCACCCGGAGCGGCAGTGGGGCCACATGTCACCAGACCTCGACACGAGACCGTGCGTCCTCCAACTCCGAAAACC
>JANPLG010000604.1:0-4415 GCA_031426395.1 Actinomycetes bacterium | reverse complement strand
CAGTTCGAGCGAGATCGCATTGTTCGCGACCAACATGCGCGGTCCGATCACCTGGCCCGCCTCAATCCTGGTGGATGCCCGCGTCTCCCGGATCACGCGCAACGTCCTGGAACGGTTCGGCGCACGCTGACCCTTGTCTGCCGTAGCCGGGGGCCGAGGG
Organism: Actinomycetes bacterium; assembly: GCA_031426395.1. Classification (GTDB taxonomy): domain Bacteria; phylum Armatimonadota; class SYMT01; order SYMT01; family SYMT01; genus JANPLG01. The sequence continues at coordinate 4,255 of JANPLG010000604.1, read as the reverse complement.
CAGCCGGCACGACAAACCGAGCGTCAACGGATATCGTTAGGTGACTGTCCAACCGTCCTCCTACGGTTGATCTCCCGGACGCTTTCGTGCCAACGGTTCTGATGCAGGTGCTGCAGCATAATTGGGGATGGAAGCTGCTCTCCCTTCTGGGCGCGGTGGTGCTGACGCTCTTCGTCCAGCGGCAGCAGGATGTAACCCAAACCACCATTGTAAAGCCGTTGAGGGTCCAGCCAGGCCCCGGCTTGCGCACCGACACCCCCAAGGGCGAGGTGGAGGTTCGTATCGACCTTTCCGGCCCCGGAGAGCTGATCCGGAACATCGATACGAATGACGTGACGGTGCTATTCGATGTGAGCACCCTTCGCGCAGGACGGCTCACCGCCGTACCAGTACGGGTGGAGCTGGCACGCCAGTATGAGGGCCGCGTCACCCATGATTGGCGGCCCCGTGCCGTTCAGGTCCGCATGGCCGCCGAGACCACTCGGGAGTTCCCCGTGATTGTGGAGACGGCCAGCCAGGTGGAAGGCTGGGCATGGCGCGAGGTCCCTAAAACGGAACCGGGCCGGGTGACCGTCGCTGGAACCGATGCTGCGTTGGCAGCCGTGACCCGCGTGAGCGCGGTCTTCGCGCCGGGTGCCCGTGAGCTGGTGAGCTCCACGGTAGCCTTGCAGGCGCAGAACTCCGCCGGCAGCGTTATCCCGGATGTTCGGATCGAGCCGGCGCAGGTGCTGGTGACCGGCATGCAGCATCGGGTGGTGATCAACAAGCGCATCCCCGTCCAGCCCGTCTTCACCCCGCCGCCGGGAATGCGAGTGGAAGTTCGCGTCACGCCGACGCACGTCCTGGCCACCGGGCCGGAGCAACTCTTGAGTCCGCTCTACGTAATGGAGACGCCCGCGCTCCAGGCCCCGCGCGGCGCTGGCGAGGTCACCCGGGACGTCACGCTCAACTCGCCCCACTCCGCCATCCAGCTTCAACCCTCCCGCGTGAAGGTCTGGATCAAGACGCAATCGAGTAATCGTCGTCCGTAGGGGTGGTTTCGACCCCTCGGTCGCAATGTGCGTTGGTGGATGCGCGTCGCAGTGGCTCTCGCCCTAGCCATATCCATTACGGTTTGGCTACCCGGTCTCATCGGTGAACCTGTAGCCGACACCACGGACGGTGACGATCCGGGAAGGGTTGCTGGGATCCGACTCAAGCTTCTGGCGCAGCCACCGAATGTGCACGTCCAGCGTCCCGCGGTCGAGGAATTCGTCCTCGCCCCAGATCAGCTCCAGGAGGCGGTCACGGGTCATCACCCGACCATGGTTGCTGACCAGGCAGCGGAGCAACTCGAACTCCTTAGGACGAAACTCGACGGTCTTGCCATCCACGGTGACGCGGTGACGGGTGACGTTGAGGGTCACCCCGGCGGCGGAGTACTCCTCTTCGCCTTCCGGCTCTGCCGCCCTGGAGCGCTGCGTCTGACTCCGGCGCAGGATCGCCTTGACGCGGGCGATCAGTTCCAGCATCCCGAACGGCTTGGTGAGGTAATCGTCCGCGCCAATCTCCAGCCCGAGGACCTTGTCCATCTCCCGGGCGCGCGCGGTGAGCATGAGGATGGGCGTCTGCCCTTTCTTCCGAACGCCTCGGCAAATCTCACGTCCGTCCATCCCAGGAAGCATCAGGTCCAGGATGATGAGATCGTATGGCTCGGAAGTGGCCAGTCGCAAGCCTTCGTCGCCGCGGTAGGAGGTGACCACGTGGTAGCCCTCTTCCCGAAGGTTGAGCGCCACCGCATCGGAGATCGGCCGCTCGTCCTCGATTACCAGAATCCTCGGCTCCACGGCCATACTCGGTGCGCCTCCGCGTCTTGAAGTTGATGCTGCAGCCTCCCATCAACCTTCGCAGCCAGCCTATCAAGTACAGCTTAACCGAGTCTTAACGACCAACGGCCGGCAGGTCACCTGCCGGCCGTCGTACTTTCACGATACGCCCTTGTGCTGCAGCTACCGGTTGAGCAGCGTTCCCACGTAACGGAGCAGCTCGTTGGCGCTGGCGGGGGCGTAGCCGTGCTGATCGCAGAGGCGGTCGACCACGTCGTTGATCTTGCGCAATTGCTCGGCGTCCGGGGTCTTGGAGGACGTGGTGATCTTCACGATGTCCTTGAGGTCCGCGAAGAGCTTCTTCTCAATCGCTTCCCGCAGCCGCTCATGGCTGTGGTATTCGAACTTCTGCCCCTTGCGGGCCATGGCGGCCATGCGGATGAGGATCTCCTCGCGGAAGGTCTTCTTCGCATTCTCCGTGACGCCGATCTGCTCCTCGATGGAGCGCATCAGCTTCTCGTCCGGATCGATCTCGTCGTCCGTGATCGGATCGCGAACCTTCTGCCGGTTACAGAAGGCTTCCACGTTGTCGAGGTAGTTGTTCAGGAGCGTGCGCGCGCTCTCCTCAAAGCTGTAGACGAAGGCGCGCTGGACTTCCAGCTTGGCCATGTCGTCATACTCGCGGCGGGCCTCGTCGATGAGGTTGAGGTAGCGCTCACGGTCGGCCTTGTTGATGCTGGTGTGCTGGTCCAGGCCGTCCCGCAGCGCCCGCAGCGCGCTGATGGGGCTGATGTAGGTGACGCCTTCCTGGATCAGCGCCCGGGAGAGCTGATTGATGACGTAGCGCGGGCTGATGCCGTCCATCCCCTCGCGTATCGACTCTTCCTGGAGCTCCCGCACGTCTTTGGTGGTGAAGCCCTCGACATCCTGGCCATCGTAGAGGCGGAGCTTCTTCATCAGGCTCATGCCGGCCTTCTTCGGTGCCTCCAGCCGGGTGAGGATGGCGAAGATGCTGGCGATGCGCAGCGTGTGCGGCGCGATGTGGATGTTCTTCAGCGCCGGGCTGCTGGAGAGGAGCTTCTCGTAGATGCGCATCTCCTCACTGACGCGGAGGTTGTAGGGCACCTTCACCAGGATGATGCGGTCCTGGAGCGCCTCGCTCTTGCGGTTGCCGACGAAGCTGGCGTACTCGTTCTCATTGGTGTGACTGACCACCGCTTCGTCCGCATAAATCATCGAGAAGCGGCCGGTCTTGATGTTCTGTTCCTGCGAGAGGGTGAGGAGCACGTAGAGGAACTTCTCATCGCACTTCAGCATCTCGATGAATTCCATCAAGCCGCGGTTGGCGATGTTCAGCTCCCCGTCGAAGCGGTAGGCGCGTGGATCGCTCTCCACGCCCACCTCCCCGATGGTGGAGAGGTCGATGCCGCCCACCAACTCGCTGATGTCCTGGCTCTTCGGATCGCTGGGCGTGAAGGTGCCGATTCCCTGGCGGTGCTTCTCGCTGAAGACCATTCGCTGGACCGGAACGGACTCAAAGCTGAGCGCCTTGAACTCCTTGCCCCAGGGATGGCTGGGCAGAGTGTCGCCGTCCCGCTCGAAGTAGAAGCGGCAGTGGGGGCAGAGGTCGCCCTCAATGTAGACGCCGTACTCCCGCTCCACCTCCGCGCGGAGGGAATCAGGGATCAGGTGGAGCGGCTCCTCGTGCATGGGGCAGCCCTGAATGGTGTAGCAGGCACCCTCGTCCGTGCGGCTGTACTGCTCCAAACCGCGCTTCAGGAGGGTGACGATGGTCGACTTGCCGCCACCTACGGGACCCATCAGGAGTAGGATACGCTTCCGCACTTCCAGCCGTTGCGCGGCGGAGTTGAAGTACTCGATGATCTGCTGGAGGGGACGCTCCAGGCCGAACAGCTCATCCGCGAAGAAGGTGTAGCGGGAGGGCTCATGGTCGCCACGCCGCTCCTCCTTGCCGGCCGCCATCACCATCTCGAAGATGCGGGCGTGCCCGAGTCGGGCAATCTTGGGGTTGTCCTTGACCTTCTCGAAGTAGTCCGCGAAGGTGCCGCTCCACTGAAGCTGCTGCTCAAGAGAGCGGTAGTGGGAGAGCCGTTCCATCAGGTCCATGGTGGGGACTTCCTTGCAATGCCAGGGAGGTGGGCGCTACCGTCGATACTGCCGTAGACCCTGAAGCCACAGCCGCAGTTCCGGCTCACTGAGCTACAGAGCGTCCGACGCTGACAGGACATACGGATTTGGAGCGCGGATTTCGGAGTGCGGATTGGAATGCAGATCGGTTGAAGGCCCGGTGTCGCAATCGGTGTTCGATAGGTGGGTGCGGGCGGGACGATACTGGTGGTCAATTTTGATGCTTCCGGACTCAAGCCGCAGCGAGCCTAAGAAACGCGCTCTGACGTGTCTTTGCGCGCGGGATGTCCCGCAGCCAGTCC
>JANPLG010000603.1:0-18718 GCA_031426395.1 Actinomycetes bacterium | reverse complement strand
CCATCCGAGAAGCCGGCGTCCGGCGTGTGGCAGCTTGCGCACGCCACGGTGCTGTCGGAGGAGACGCGCTTGTCGTAGTAGAGCAGCCAGCCGAGCTCGGCCTTCTCCTTGGACCATGGGTTGTCCGCCGGGAACTGGATGGGTGGTAGGCCAAGCGGGGGCTTGGGCGGCTGCGTCGGGAACTCGCCTGGCTTCTGGGCCTGGGCGCGCGTGGCCGAGAAAAGGAGGCCGCTAAGCAGCAGCGCACTCCCAACCACCAGGCCGGAAGTGCCGAGACGTGAACGGTTCTGCTTCATGGTTGGAACGTAATGAGCGGATCCGGCTCGCGCCCCATCCCCCGCGTTCGTCCGGTCAAGGAACGGGCGGCGGATGAGGCACGACACGGGTCGGCGGCGATTCGCCTTACTTCTTCAGGTAGCCCTTGACGTAGATCGCCTTCTGGCCATCCACCGAGGTGGCGGTGCCGTTGATGGTCACCACATGAGCCATGTTGTCCACCGCGTACTTGCGGAAGTCGGTGAGGCCGTCGCGGCGCGGGTCATGCTCCTCGTCGATGAGCATGAAGAGGCTGCCGTCCGCCGTGAGCAGACCGACCGGCTGGCCGTTGGTCACGCACTTCTGGCCGCACGAGCGGTGCTTATCGCCATGCTTGCCCACCTGCAGGTAGCAGGAGAGATCGACAATCTCGCCCACCGTGGTGATCGGCTTGCCGGCCACCGGCTTGCCTTCAACGGACGAGGCCATGGTGGTGGTGCTCCAGACGGCGTCCTTGGTGACCTTCTCGCCCATCTCGGCGGCGGGGGCCTCGAAGGTGCCCTTGGTCGGCTTGGACCAATCCGGGAAGAGCTTGCCGGGTCCCTTCGCCACCGCAATGCCGGCGACGAGGGTAACGACTACGCCACTTAGGGCTAGGGTTCGGTTCTTCAAGTTCATCGAGTCTTCTCCTCGTTGGAAAGACACATCGCGATGGAGTGCGGTTGCCACCTCTCTAAGGAGGAGCTCCGTTCATCCGAATCGGGTGCAGACCTGGGTGGGAAATGGGAGACGGCTGAGACAGCAGGCTGACGCGCGAAGCGCCGTGACCCACTGCTTGGCCCTGGCAGTAGTCTATCCGCTCTTAGCCAAGCTGTTCCCTTCAAGCCGTCCCAGGAGCCCATTTGCTACGTTGAGAGGTCGTTGTCAAGAAGTGGCCTCTCCGAACTCGTATAGAACGGAAGCGCACCTAATCGGAGGGTCGAGAGCACCGGTCCAGGCAGGTGACCGCGCATTCAAAAGGGAATCACTGCGGACCTGGCAACCCATGCAGACATCCAATGCGCTCGACAGCGATCCACACACCCGCACAACGCCCCACTTCGTTTGGTGGCGCCTGCGCGAAGCGGCTCGCCTGGAGCAACGCGCCGAGCGGTTTCTCCGGCTCTCACGCCGCATTGCAGCAATGCATCACTGGTTCAGCTCACTGACGCGAACCGGGTGTGCGGTCGGTGTGGTCACTTCTTTGCTCGCGACTGGGCTCGAAGTGTGGGGCCAGGTTGTGGCTCCGAGATGGGATGCAACCACCGTGGTCATCGCACTCGTTGCGGGACCGCTATGGGGCATGGCTTCGCTGGTAACGGGAGTTCCGCTATGCAGCGCCCTGAACCACCTGGAGCACCGTTACTACTTCCGTGCAGAGGCCGCCTCGGATGCGGCCCAGGCGCTCCGCGAGGAGCACCGCGAGATCCACGGCGAACTCGGCGCCCCCACCGGTCAGGTGGCGAGCACGGCCTGCGCCGCGGTTAATCCACTCTCCAGGGGAATCCCCTGACGAAGGAGCAGGGTCTCCAGGCTGGACAGGAAGTAGAGGACATTGGCCGGATGGCTGGTGTCGCCCATCAGCCCAATTCGCCACACCTTCCCCTTCACCGGGCCCAGGCCGCCACCGATCTCAAGGTTGAACTCCTGTAGGAGCGACGCGCGGACCGCCGCCTCGTCGCAGCCGGCGGGGACGCGGACGGTGGTGAGGGAAGGCAGTCGATGTCCCTCCTGCGCGAAGAGTTCCAGCCCCATGCCTTCCAGTCCGGCGTGCAGCGCCGCCGCGTGCTTGAGGTGGCGGGCGAAGCGCTTCTCAAGACCCTCTTCCACAATGAGGCGAAGCGCCTCGCGGAGGCCGTAGAGCGCGTTGATCGGCGCGGTGTGGTGGTAGAGCCGCTCGCCACCCCAGTAGCGCCGGATCATGCCGATGTCGAGGTACCAGCTCTGCACCTTGGTCTTGCGCTGGTCGAAGCGTTCCAGGGCGCGCTCGCTGAAAGTGACGGGCGAAAGGCCGGGCGGGCACGCGAGGCACTTCTGCGTGCCGCTGTAGGCAACGTCGATCCCCCACTCATCGATCCTGAGGTCCACGCCGCCGAGGGAGGTGACGCAATCGACCAGCGTCAGCGCGTCGACCTCGCGGGCGGCGGCGATGATCGGGTCGAGGGGCTGCAGGACGCCGGTGGAAGTCTCCGCGTGGACAATGGCCGCCAGCTTCGGGCGCACGCTGCGGATTGCCTCCCCCATCTGGGCCGGGTCGACAATCCGACCCCACTCCGCATCCACGCGCGTGACCTCCGCGCCGCACCGCCCCGCCACATCGCACATGCGCTCCCCGAAGACGCCGTGAACGCCAATGACGACCTTATCCCCCGGCTCCAGCAGGTTGACGAAAGTGGCTTCCATCCCGGCGCTGCCGGTGCCGGAGACCGCGAAGGTGAGCGGATTCCGCGTCTGGTAGACGATCCGCAGCAGGTCCATCGTCTCATCCATCAGCGCCAGGAACTGCGGGTCGAGGTGGCCGATCGTCGGCTCCGCCATGGCGGCGCGGACGCGCGGGTGGACGTTGCTGGGTCCGGGACCCATCAGAATGCGCGGCTGAATGGGAGGAAGAGACGATGACTGGGACACGGGCCACAACTCCAGGATCAAGGTTCAAAGGGGTAGGCGAAGGCGCCGTGCGCGATGCCTCGCCTCGCTTCTTGCCCAAGGTGAGGCGGCATTCCTGCCTCGCAACGCACCTGCGGCCTGCGGATGGAAGGCTTCGTGGCTTCCTATGAGGCGTGCAAGGCGCGGAGCATCCCCTCAGCTTTGGCCAGCGTCTCCGCGTACTCGGCTTCCGGGTCGCTGTCTGCCACGATGCCGCCACCGGCGTGGAAGTGGACTTGGCCCTCCTTAACGACCATCGTGCGGATGGCGATGCTCCACTCCGCGTTCCCCCGTCCATCCACCCACCCAATGGCACCGGTATAGACGCCGCGCCGCACCGGCTCGAGTTCCTCGATGATTTCCATCGCGCGGATCTTGGGTGCGCCGGTGATGGAGCCGCCCGGGAAGCTGGCCCGCAGCGCCTCCAGCGGGGTCACCTCCCCGCGCAGGCGGCCGCGCACCGTCGCCACGAGGTGGTGGACGTTGGGATAGCTCTCCAGCCGTGCCCAATCGCCATCGCCTGCGCGGGGGACATTAATCGTCCCGTACTCGCAGACACGGCCCAGGTCGTTGCGCTCCAGGTCGACGATCATCAGCAGTTCCGCACGGTCCTTGGCGCTGGCCAGCAGTTCATGTGCGGCCGCCTCGTCCTGCGCAGCGTCATTGCCTCGTGGTCGCGTGCCCTTGATGGGGTGCGTCTCCACGCAGCCTTCCCGCACCCGCAGGAAGAGTTCCGGTGAAGAAGAGAGGACCTGGTGGTCGCCGCAATCCAGGTAGGCGGCGAACGGGGCGGGGCTGACCCTCCGCAGCCGCTGGTACAACTCCCAAGGGTCTCCGCTATACGGCGCGGAGAAGCGCTGGGAGAGGTTCACCTGGTAGCAGTCGCCCGCAGCTACGTACTCCAACACTCTGCGGACGGCCCGAAGGTACTCCAGCCTCTCAAAGCTCGACGCCGGGAGCACTCCCGCAGCGTTCTCCAATCGGCGCGGTGTCCCACGGCTCGCCCCTTTGCCGCATGGAATGGCGGCCACCTGTGCGGGCGCGTAAAGCCCGACCCAGCAGTCGGGTAGGCCGAGATCGTCCACTGCGATTGAGGGCAGGCGCTCCAGGCCGAAGCGAAGGTCGTAGCCCCAGTAGCCCGCTGCGGTCCAGTCCGGGTGACCTCGCAGGAGGCCGTCGAGGATACGGAACGGATCGCCGCTGACCTCCTCGACCCGCGCACCACCCTCGCTGGTAGAGGACCACCGCAGCGTTCCACTCCCCGCCTTCGAGCGGATGACGGCTTCCGGCGCTCGTGCGATGATGGAGCGACCCGGGGAATCGTCCGGCGGGGGCGCGGCGCAGTCCAGGAAGACCAGCCCCTCGCCCCGTGAGGATGCGGCCAGATTGAACGGGGCGCTGGGCAGATTGGGTGGCGCGGCGCGATTCACTCCCTCACGATAACCGATCCGCACCGGGCTGCAACCGGGCCGGGCATACAACGCAACAGCCATATACTGCTGGATCCCCGAAGGGGACGGGAATCGCGCCGCTTCCCGCGAACGGCCAGGGAGTATTCACCAGCCAAAGGCCTTCCCTGACGAGGCCCGAAGTGACCCCTCAAGCACTCCTGTAGGGCACGCTCGCCGCAGCGTTCCGTCGCTCCCGACAACCTACCCGCTTTGCAAAGTGGACGCCACCTTCGTCGCCGACGGGCCGGAGCGGCGTCCGGCCCCTACCCACGCGAACAGTGATGCAGGCGGGTCGGAGAGCATAGCCAGCAGCCTTGTGCTGCGTTCGATCACGGTAACAGGATCGGTGGACCGTGAACCCCTTGGAGTGCGTTCGCTCCGAAGTGCGGACACGGTCACCGGGTGTCACAGACCCCCAAGGGCTTACGGTCCACCGATCCTGCTGTTCGTGGGCGCTTGCGCCCCTCCGGGGCTTCGGTGAATGAATCGGACTGAAAATTGCAAATTGCAAATTGCTCGAGCGCCAGCGGTCACAGCCTCCCGCCCCAGACTGAACCTCGAACCCCGAACCCTGAACCCTCGCTTACCCTTCGTCGCCTTGACAGGGGTGTTGGCCGCTGGATAACCTTATTCGGTAATGTTTAGTAATCAGACTGCTTTGGTCAGGATTGAAGCCGAGCTGGGGCTGATCAGGTCTGGGGTGGAGTGCAGGTAGTTTATGAGTGACGAGTCACGTTCGCCCCGCGAAGGGGCCTTGGGATCCGCAGAGAGTGCCGGCGCGGGCGGTTCAACCGCTGAGCGCATCGCGCGCCGCCGTGACTCGCGCCCGCTCACCGAGGAGGAGGTGCTCCGGCGCAACTCTGTGGAGCGGCTCAAGCTGGAGAAGCACCCCTACGACGTCCTGAACGACATCCCCGCCTTCATCGAGATGGCCTATGAGGCGGTGCCGGAAGAGGACATCCTCCGCCTCCAGTGGTACGGCCTGTACCATGACAAGCCGAAGATCGGCCACTTCATGCTGCGGGTGAAGATCCCCAACGGCATCCTCACGGCGGCGCAGCTCCGGACCATCGGACGCATCAGCCAGGAGCATGGCCAGAACAGTGGAGAGCTGACCACGCGCCAGGATGTCCAGCTCCACTGGGTCCGCCTGGCGTCCCTTCCCTCCCTCTTCGCGGAGCTGGAAGCGGCCGGCATGACCACCGCCGGTGGATGCGGCGACAACGTCCGGAACATCACCGGCTGTCCGGTGGCCGGAATCGACCCGGACGAGCTCTTCGATGTGAATCCGGTGATCCAGGAGATTGCGGAGTACTTCTACGGCAACCGCGAGTACGGCAACCTTCCCCGGAAGCACAAGTACACCATCGCCGCCTGCCCGCATCACTGCAACGGGCCGGAGATCCACGACATCGCCATGATCGGGGTGACGCAGGGAGGCCGGGAAGGCTTCGCGTTCCAGATCGGCGGCGGGCTCTCCAGCGTGCCCCGCATCGGCAAGCACCTCGGCGTCTTCGTTCCTAAGGAGCAGGTGCTGGAGGTGGCGCGCGGCCTGACGGACATCTGGCGCAAGGACCTGCGCTACCGCCTCTCCCGCGCCAAGGCCCGCTTCAAGTTCATGGTGGACGATGATGGCGCGGAGCTGATCCGGGAGCGGCTGGAAGCGCATCTTGGGCGGAAGCTAGAAGAGCTAGAAGTGATCCCGCAGCCGGTCGGCCGCACCGACCACATGGGCATCCATCCGCAGAAGGGCGAGGACGTTGACACCGGGCGCAAGTTCATCGGCTTCCCCTGCTTCCCCGGCCTGATGAGCGGTGAGCAGATGGTCCAGATTGCCGATGCGCTGGACCAGCACGCGCCTGGGGGTCAGTTCCGCATCACGCGGGAGCAGAACTTCATCTTGACGCACGTCCCGGCGGCCAATGTGGAAGCGCTGGTGGCGGCGGTGGCGGAGATCGGCTATTCGCTGACGGTGAACCCGATCCGAGGCACCAGCATCGGATGCACGGGCGACCCGCACTGCAACTTCGCCGTGGGGCCGACCAAGAGCAAGCTGGTGGAGATTGTCACCAACCTGGAGCACCACTACGGGGACAAGGTCTCGGACCTGCGCGTTTACCTGGACGGATGTCCGCACGCGTGTGGCCAGCACTGGGTCGGCGACCTCGGCTTTCAGGGGACCACGCGCAACAGCGAGAACGGGAAGATCACCTCGTATGACATCATCGTGCGTGGGAAGCTTGGTCCGGATGCGCAGATCGGCCGCCCGCTGCTCCGGCGCATCGCCAGCAACCAGGTGAACGAATACGTGGTGCGGCTGGTGGACGCATGGCTCTCCGAGCGCGTGGAGGGCGAGGGTCTTCCCGAGTTCTACCGCCGCCAGCCGGATGAGCGCGTGGTGGCGATTGGCGCGGGAAGCGCGGCCTGAGATGAACACTTTCAATAGCAACCTGCACACGCAGATTGCGTCGGGGGGCACGCGAATGCTGGACACTCGACCACTTGACGCTCGCTCATTTGATGGACGAGCCCTGGAATCGGAGCGAGTCGTTCTGGACGACCTGGAAGTCGGCGAGCTGGCCGTCCAGTACGACGGCTCCGAGCCGGAAGAGCTGCTGGAGTGGGCGTTCAACCGCTTCGGCGAGGAGCGTTTCGCGCTGGTCTCCAGCTTCCAGGCAGAGGCCTCCGTCCTGATCGACATGGCCTACCAGATTAATCCCAAGGTCCGGGTGGTCACGGTGGACACGGGCCGCATGCCGCAGGAGCAATACGAAATCATCGATGCCTTCCGGCTCCGGTACGGGATCAACGTGGAAGTGCTCTTCCCGGATGCTCCCGGCGTGGAGGGGATGGTCCGCAAGCATGGCGTCAACCTCTTCTACGACAGCGTCCCGAACCGGCTGCTCTGCTGCCATGTGCGAAAAGTGCTGCCGCTGAACCGCGCGCTGAAGGGCCTCGACTGCTGGGGCACCGGCCTCCGCCGCGACCAGTGGGCCACCCGCTCCAACCTGAAGAAGATTGAGATGGACCATGACCACGGCGGCATCATCAAGCTGATCCCGCTGGCGGACTGGACCAACGAGGACGTCTGGAACTACATCAAGGAGTACGACGTCCCGGCCCATCCGCTCTACGGCAAGAACTTTTCCAGCATCAGTTGCCAGCCATGCACCCGGCCCATCAAGGTCGGCGAAGACCCGCGCTCCGGCCGGTGGTGGTGGGAGAAGAACGCGCCCAAGGAGTGCGGCATGCACTGCTCCATCGAGACCGGCGGCTTCGAGCATGAAGTCGAGGCCATCCTGGGCCACCAGGCCAACCACGGAACAAGCGGCCACGAACAGAACGGCCACGCGCTCAACGGCGCTTCCCACTAGCTTGGCGTGGAGGGAACAGCCGGAATAGAACGCGGATCACGCGGATCAAATCGATCTGCGCGGATCAGAAGGACGGACTCTCGGCGAGCTCTCGATCTTCGCGAAAGCAAGTTCCCGTCATTCCCTTCTGATCCGCGTCCATCCTCATAATCCGCGTCATCCGCGTTCCATTTTTTTCATTCTTCATTGCCATCCGCGTTCTATTCAACGGGAGTCCCTATGCTGAAGCTGCAGGAGGATGAGCGCGAGGTGCTGCTGGCGGAGGTGGCGCAGGCGCATGACCAGGTGCGCTCCCCGGAGGCGAAGCGCCAGTTTGGGGAGCTGCTGGCTGCCGTGGATGCCGGCGAGGTCCCGGATGAGCTGGCGGAGCCGCTTCAGAACCTGCTGGAAGTGGGGCTGGAGAGCGGCCGTATCCGCAAACTTCACACCGCCCACGGCGAGATGGCGGCCCAGCGGGTCTTCTCCCGCACCCCCCGCGCCCGCGCCACCCGTGAGACGGTGGCAGCCGTCAATGAGGCGCTGGCCGCGCTGGTGGGCCACACGCTGAACGAGGTCTCCATGAGCGCCGGTGCTCCGGGAAGCTACTCCCTCACCCTGGCGACCGACCAGGGCAAGGTCCTGGTCCGCCTGGACCGCCGCGAGGCGCGGGTCCACAGCGTGGAAGTGGGTTAGCAAAAGGGACGGGCTCGGAACCAGGGGAACGCGCCTCGTGTCTGACGGAAGCGTTGCGTTTCCCTGCAGGTCATGCGGTTGCCTCTTTGCAGTTACGCATCCTCGCCAGGGATGGGAACGAACCTGCGCGCCGAGAATGCAGGTTGTATACCTCCAAGCCGGAGCAGCCACGGGCTGCCGGACCCACCGCTGCGAAGAAGTCGTTAGGCCCTCCCCTCATGATGAATGATCAACAGCCCGCCGATCTACGGAGGGCGATGGAGCAGTTCCGCGTCCGTACCCCGGAGGTGCTCTGCCAGTGGGAGGAGGCTGTCCGCCGCACCGTCCCCACCGCCTGGGGTGTGCAGTCCCTGATCCTGCGCGATCATGTCCCGGACTTCCTGGTGGAGCTGGGCGACGCCGTACTCTCCGGCATCCATTACGAGAGGCTGAACCCGGACGCTGACGTGGCCACGAGGGTCGCCAAGACCCTGGCATCCAGCGTCATCTCCAGCGTGGTGCACGGAGCGCAACGGGCCGCCCTGACGGACTACAGCCTGAGCCAACTCTTGCACGAGTATCGCATCCTGCGGAAGGTGATCTTTGACACGCTGGACCGGGACCTGCGCCTTCACCTCAATAGCCGCGAAATCCTGAACGACGCCATCGACCGGGCGATGGAACTGGCGGCGGTTGAGTTCACGCGGGTCCAGCAGGAAGCCCTGGTCCGTAGCGAGGCGCAGGCGCGACTGGCGGTGGAGAACGTCCAGGACCACGCCATCTTCATCGTAGATGCGGAAGGGAACATCCTCACCTGGAATGCAGGTGCAGAGCGGTTGACGGGCTACACCAGCGCAGATCTCCTGGGCCAGCCCTACTCCCGCCTCAACGTCTCCCCTATAGCGGAGCCCCGGCCCGAGCACGACCAGATCGAGGAGGCGGCGGAAGGCGGATGGTCGCAGGGGGAGCGGGAGTGGGTGCGGAAGGATGGCGGCCGGTTCTGGACCAGCGTGGTGGTGACCGGACTTCGGGATGGATACGAGCCGCTCACCGCTTTCGGGGTCGTGGCACGGGACATCAGCGATCATCGGGACCGCGAGGAGGAGATCCAGAGGCGCGCCGAAGAGCTCAGCGTTCTCAACCAGCACAAGGACGACTTCCTCGCCATGTTGGCGCATGAACTGCGCAACCCACTGGGGGCCGTCAGCAACTCCATCAGCGTCATGGAGCGCGCACGGCCTGACCAGGCTGCCTTCATCCGAGCCACGCAGACGGCGAAGCGGCAGATTCAGCACCAGACGCGGCTGGTGGAGGACCTGCTGGAGGCTTCCCGCCTGCTCCACGGAAAGGTGCAGATGTCTCCGAAGCCACTGGACCTGAAGCAATTGGTCCAGAACATCACGGACGACTACCGCAGTTCCATCGAGGCCCGCAACCTCTCACTCTCCCTCGATCTGCCTGCGGACCCGGTGTGGATTTCCGGGGACGCCACGCGGCTGGCGCAGGTGCTCGGCAATCTGCTCCAGAACGCGGCGAAGTTCACGCCCCTTGGCGGCTCGGTGAGCCTCTCCCTCCGCGGCGGCAAGCGTGCCATCCTTACGGTGAGCGACACCGGGATCGGCGTCCATCCCGGCATCCTTCCCCTCATCTTTGAACCATTCGTTCAGGCGGACCGCAGCCGCAACGGGGGCCGTACCGGCCTAGGCCTCGGGCTGGCGCTGGCCAAGGGGATTGTAGAGCTTCACCTGGGAACCATTGCGGCGAAGAGCGCCGGCCTGGGTCGCGGCACGGAGTTCCGGGTCGTTCTGCCGGTCACGGCGGGATCTCTGGAACACGGCGCCGCAGAGCCGACGATGGGCGAGGAGAAGGTCTCCCGACGGGTGCTGGTCATTGAGGATAGCGGTGACGGTGCGGCCACATTGCAGGACCTGCTGGAGCTCTCCGGCCACGAAGTCTTCCTGGCGTTCAGCGGGGCGCAGGGTCTCCGCCTTGCTGCTGAGTGCGACCCGGAGGTAGTCCTCTGCGATGTCGGCCTGCCGGACATCTCCGGCTACGACGTGGCCCAGTCCCTGCGCCGGCAGCCACCCCAGTCGCTGCGCCTGCTCGTAGCGATGACCGGCTACGGCAGTGATGAGGACCGGCAGCGCTCTCGCGAGTGCGGGTTCGACACCCACCTGATCAAGCCGATGGATGTTGAGGGTCTCCTGCGCCTGGTGATGCGCGCTCACGTTTGACCGTGCGTCAAGCAGCAAGCGGAAAGGTGGCCAGAGACAAGCAGCCGTAAGTCAAGGGTGGGGCGTTCAAGGTCACCAAGAACCCCCTACTGGCCGGTCAAGCTAGGTGTGTTGCGTAGCACCCAACCCCAAACGGTGCTTTACAGCGATGTCGTCCCGCCACCCAAACCCCGGAGGGGCGGCAGTCAATAGCGAGGGGCGCAACCCCTCGAACGCGTAGGGAAGGGCTGTGATTGAGCCCCCCAGGGGCGGCAGTGCCCACGAGCAGAAGCATCTCCCAACGATACAGACCTAACTTGACCGCCTACAACCCAGACAACAACCGTCTGCCGGCTAAGCGGTATGCCTCTCCGGGCCGGGACTCTCCCCCAGAATTGGGGCCCGGGGGGCGGACCCTCCGCACACGATGCCGTTGAGGCAAGATGCAGCAAAGTTATGAAAGGCGGGATAGCCCCAGCTCCCGTGCTTCAAGGCAGAACCGCCGCGCCAACGTCACTTCCCATCCACCGCACGCGAGAGACAGGTCTGGTCACAAGCGGTCACTCGATTGCCGAATGTGAATTGAACGCGCGTCAGAGGTTGGAAGTTGCTCCGCATTGCTGCCCGCTGATGCGGGCGGGCCTCCCGCATACCGTGGGCTGGCTGCGCAACCAGCCCAAAGATTCCGGCGGAAACTGGGGAAGCAGGTCATAGTTTGACAGGGTAGCGCGTTCCACCAATGGTTGGGATAGGCTCACGCCAGACTTACCAGAGCCGGAGCATCCATGGCGACGACAAAGCGCAAGCCGCAGACCCGTCCGAATCCCCCGTCGGAGCCCGTCCCGCCTACGCCGGAGGAACCAGGAGCGGACGGAGCGGCCCCGCCTCCCTATTCCCCTTCGTTCCCGATTGTGGGCATCGGCGCCTCAGCAGGGGGGTTGGAGGCGTTCACGCAGCTCTTGAAGGCGCTGCCGGACGATACCGGCATGGGATTTGTCCTGATCCAGCACCTTTCGCCGGACCGCGCCAGCTTGCTTCCGGAACTCCTGGCGCGCGCCACGGGGATGCCGGTGGCCCAGGTGGAGGGCGAGCCGGCCGTGCAGCCGAACCATGTCTACGTCATTCCGCCCGGGCTGGACATGTGCGTGAGCGCGGGCAAGCTGGAACTGGTGCCTCGCGCCACCGTTCGTGGCCATCACCATCCCATCGACCAATTCCTTCGCTCGCTCGCGGAAGATCAGGCGCACTGCGCTATCGGAGTGATCCTCTCCGGCACCGCCAACGACGGCACGCTTGGCCTGGAAGAGATCAAAGCCGCGGGCGGGATCACGTTTGCCCAGGATGACTCCGCCCAGCAAGTCAGCATGCCCCAGAGCGCGGCGGCTACCGGCTGCGTCGATTTCGTCCTCTCGCCGCAGGGAATCGCCGAGGAGTTGGTCCGCATCTCCCAGCACCCCCTCACCGCGCCGGAGGTGACCGCCGACTCCGAGGGCAATGCCAAGCTCCGCCAGTTTGGGCGCGTCCTCAAGCGGCTGAGCAGCGTCACCGGGGTAGATTTCACCCGCTACAAGGCGAGCACGCTGAGCCGACGCATCCTGCGGAGGATGGCGCTTCACAAGATCCCGGACCCGCAGGAGTATGAGCAGTTCATGCAGGACCGTCCGGAAGAGGTGGAAGCCCTTTACGAGGACGTGCTCATCCACGTCACCCGCTTCTTCCGCGACCCGGAGGTCTTCGAGGCGATCAAGGCGGATTACCTTCTCGCCCTCTTTCGTAACCGGGCTCCGCAAGAGCCGGTGCGCGTCTGGGTGGTCGGTTGCTCCTCTGGAGAGGAGGCCTACTCACTGGCCATTCTCTGCGCGGAGGCGGCACAGGAGGTGGGCTCCAAGGCGCCGCTGCAGCTCTTCGCCAGCGATCTCAGCGCACGGATGATCCATAGGGCTCGCCTGGGGTTCTATCCGGCCACCATTGAGGCCGATGTCTCCCCGGAGCGGCTACACCACTACTTCATGGAAGAGAGCGGCGGCTACCGCGTCAGCAGGGCTATCCGTGATAGCTGCGTCTTCGCCCCGCACAACGTCCTCACGGACCCGCCCTTCTCCCGCATGGACGTGGTGAGCTGCCGGAACCTGCTCATCTACATGGAGCCGGTACTCCAGCAGAAGGTGCTGCCATTGCTGCACTACGCGCTTCGGCCCAGCGGTGTTCTACTGCTTGGCAAGTCCGAAACAATGTCGGTGTCCGCAGGGCTGTTCAAAGTGGATGAGGGCGGGAATCAAGTCTTCAGCCGACTGCCGGGCGGGGAGTCTCGTCTGGCAGTGGGGCAGACGGCCCCGGCGGCGCGCCCGGGCCGGCCTGCGCCAGGACTGGCGGCACGTACCATAAGCGCTCAGGGGACGCCGGGAGAAGTGCAGCGGGAAGCCGATCGCATTCTGGCGGCACGCTACGCGCCGCCCGGCGTCCTGGTCAGCGAAGAGCTGGAAGTCCTCCAGTTCTGGGGCGACACCAGCCACTACCTCACGCCGATGCCGGGGAGGGCGACCCTGAACGTGCTGCGCATGGCACGCCCCGGAACGCTCGTGGCGCTCCGGACCGCAATTGAGGCGGCGCGAAACACGGAGAGTGCGGCCCGTCACCCGGTAACCTTGGTGCCGCAATTGAGCGCGGCATCCACTGGCCTGGAAGTGGTGCGAATCTCCCAGGTTGGAGCCAGGCCGGGCGGCTTCCTCATCCTGTTCGGGGAGACTGACCATGGCACCGGTGCCCGACGGCGCGCCGCCCGGCCCACCGCGCACTCCGCAGATGACTCCCGCGTTGATCAACTGGAGCGCGAGGCCGACCGCCTCTCCCAGGAGCTGGAAGGAACGCGCGATTACCTGCAGGCGATGATTGAGCAGGAGCAAGCGATCAACCAGGAACTCCAATCCGCCACGGAGGAGGCTCAGTCCGCCAACGAGGAGCTTCAGAGCATCAACGAGGAGCTGGAGACCTCCAAGGAAGAGATCCAGGCCACGAACGAAGAACTCACCACGGTCAACGACGAGCTAAACGGCCGCAACGAGGATCTGCATCGCATCAGCAATGACTGGTTCAACCTCCTAGAGAGCGTGGAGGTCCCCATCATCATCCTGGGGAGGGACCTTGGCATCCGCCGCTACAGCCCGGTGGCCGGGGATGTCCTCCGCCTCATCCCCGCCGACCTTGGCCGGCCCATCGGCGATGTCAACCTGGGACTCCACGTGGAGGAGGGCCACCCGCTGGAGCACGCCGCCGAGGGCGCGCGGCTGACCGTCACGCTCGATCTCGTCCCAATAGTGGAGGAAGTGCTGCGCACACTGGAGTGCCATGAGCGGGAAGTGCGCCGCAACGACCGCTGGTACCTCCTTCGGGTCCGGCCCTACCACACGTTGGACAAGAAGGTGGAGGGCGCGGTCCTGGTGTTCCTTGACGTGAACACGCTCAAGCGCGCCCAACAGTACGCGGAGGCCATCGTCTCATCCGTGCACGAGCCGTTGCTGGTGCTGGACCATGACCTGCGTATCCGCACCGCCAATCCATTTTTCCTAGAGACGTTCCACGTGACCGCCGCAGAAACCGAGGGACGTTACTTCTTCGGCGTCGGGCGCGGCCATTGGGACCGCCCTGAGCTGCGTCGCCTGCTGAGTGAAGTGCTGGAGAACGGCCTCTCCTTCGAGGATTTCCTGGTGGAGGGCGATTTCCACCCCATTGGCCACAAGGTGATGCTGCTCAATGCGCGGCAGCTCCCGGGAGAGGCGGGCACGAAGCCGCAAATCTTGCTGGTGATGGGCGATAACACGGCCGCTTTCGCACTGCAGAGCGTGCTGCGGCAGCGAGTGGATGAGCTTGCGGCTGCGGACCGCGCGAAGAACGAATTCCTGGCGATGCTGGGGCACGAGCTGCGCAATCCGCTGGCACCCGTCCTCTTCGCCAATGAGATCCTGGCGCGGCGAGTCCAGGGAGATCCGGTGGAGCAGCAGTGCCGGCTGATTGAACGCCAGATCCGGCAGATGGGCCGACTCCTCGACGACCTGCTGGAAGGCTCCAAGGTGAGTCAGGGCATGATCTCGCTCAACCGGGTGGAGGTGGACCTGGCGCTGATTGTCAGCAACGCAGTGAATACCGCCGCCATGGGCTTCGAGCTTCGACGCCAGGAGCTGAGCTACCACGTCTTGCAGGAGCCGGTCCCCATCATGGGCGACCCAGTGCGATTGAACCAGATCGTCAGCAACGTCCTGAACAACGCAAGCAAGTACACGGAGCCGGGCGGGAAGATCGACGTGCGCCTGGACACGGAGCCGAACAAAGCGGTGCTCAGGGTGCGGGACAACGGCATCGGCATTGCGCCGGAACTCTTGCCCCGGGTTTTCGACCTCTTCACGCAGGGGGAACGGAGTCTGGACCGGAGCCAGGGCGGACTCGGCATCGGATTGGCGCTGGTGAAGAACCTGATGGCGCTCCACGGCGGCACCGCGGAGGTGCGGAGCGCGGGTCTGGGTCACGGCAGCGAGTTCACGCTCCGCTTCCCCCTGCTCAAGGCTCCCGTAAGCGCCCGCGAGCCGCGTCAGCCCCTGTCGGATTCCGCCTCATCCGTGCACGGGAAGGAAGCCCGGGCCCTCCCATCGGAAGACCGCCCTCGCATCCTGGTGGTGGACGACAACCGGGACAACGCGGACACCATGGTGGAGTTGGGCGAAGTCTGGGGCTACCACCTCCGCGCCGCCTATGACGGACCTTCCGCCATCGACGTGGCCCTTGAGTTTCACCCGGACGTTGTCCTTCTGGATATCGGCCTACCCGGTATGGACGGCCTACAGGTGGCGCGTCGCCTCCGTCAAGAGCCGTCCATCTCCGGCGTGCGGCTCGTCGCGCTCACGGGCTACGGCGGTGCGGCGGACCGCGAGAACTCCCGCAACGCCGGCTTTGACCATCACCTCACCAAACCGGTTGACCCCCGTGAGTTGGAGCAACTCCTAACATGGCTCCTCGAATCCCGCGCCTGATGAACGAGCCAGGGCGGTAGTAAACCGCCAGTACAGGGCTGCGCGCGTCCGGCGGAATGGGTGAGTGGGTGAGTGGGTGAGTGGAGAGTGGGAGAGTGGGAGAGTGGGAGAGTGGGAGAGTGGGAGAGTGGGAGAGTGGGAGAGTGGGTGAGTGGGTGAGTGGGTGAGTGGGTGAGTGGGTGAGTGGGTGAGTGGGAGAGGCCTCCGGCGCCAGTTGCCCCACCTCAGTCTCCCGCTTCCCCGTTCCCCCACCCTCCCTTTCGACCGGGTGCGGTCCTGGATCTGGGCAATTACGGCAATCCTCACGAACGAGCCCGTAGCCTAGTGGTCGGTCAAGCTAGACACGTTGCGTAACAGAGCAGCTACCAGCAGCCTTTGATGGGGTGCAGTTCTCCCATAAGGCGACGTGCCTGGACCTCGAGTCGAGCGACGGATGTGCTCCTGAGGTCCGGCAGCAGCCACAAACCCTGTCTCAGCCAGAGTTCGGGCAACAAGCTTCGCGCCTTGGAACTGTTGCTCCACCGTGCCACCGTGCCAGGGATTCGTAATCCACGGCAGAGGCCGTGCCACGGCAGAGGCGTTAGTTCCCTGGACCCTCGCAGGGCAGTTGGCTCACGCGCGGAGACAGCCTCGGCAAGGGTGACGGCCGGTGACGGCCAGTGCTGCGGAACGTGGCCCCGTCGCATCGCCGAGTACGCACATCGCCGGCGATAACACCGCCGTCATTCCCGGCGATGCCCGTCCAGTGCGAGGGAGTGTTGCCCTCCGGGAATCCATTTGAACCCGGTCCGCACGTGCTCACTGGCTCTCGGCTGGTGTCTGATCCCGCAGCACGTTAGCAGCCACAGACCGAAGGCGTGATTGCCTTATCTGGGAACTGCACCCCCTTTGATGGAAATGCCGCCCACGTTTCGCCGCGCAATAGCCCCGGAGGGGCGAAAGCATGTAGCCAGGGCGCGCAAGCCCCTGGTGTCCGTTTCAGGAATCGCCAAAGCCCTGAAAGGGCGAAAGTGCCCACGAACCGAGGCAATGCCGGAAAGCACAGACCTAACTGGACCAACCGCCTTGCGCGCAGCTTGCCCGTATGGGTGGTAGTGCTCCTCTCGTTCAAACCGAGTTTGCCACCCGAGACTACAGGGTTCGGTCCAGCGAGCGGTACTGGATCGCTTCCGCCACGTGCGGCACGCTGATCGCCTGCTCCCCGGCGAGGTCCGCGATGGTGCGGGAGAGCTTCAGGATGCGGTCATAGGCACGGGCGGAGAGGCCGAGGCGCGTGATCGCCATCTTGAGCAATTCCTCCCCGGCAGCGTCGAGGCGGCAGTGCTGGCGGACGTGGCGGCTCGTCATCGCGGCGTTGATGAAGATCTCGCTCTCGGCGAAGCGGCTGGCCTGGATCTCCCGCGCCGCCGCCACCCTCCCCCTGACCACGCGGCTGGGCTCTCCCTGGCCGGGGCTGAGCAGTTCGTCCTGCTTGAGGCGGGGCACCTCGATCTGAATGTCGATGCGGTCCAGCAGCGGCCCGGAGATCCGGCCCCGGTAGCGCTGTACCTGCTGGTCATTGCAGGCACACTGGCGGATGGTGTCGCCCAAGTACCCGCAAGGGCAGGGGTTCATCGCGCCAACAAAGAGGCAGCGCGCCGGATAGCAGAGGCTCGCCGCCGCCCGGGCGATGGTGACGTGGCCCTCCTCCAGCGGCTGGCGCATCACCTCCAGCACCTGCCGGTTGAACTCCGGCAACTCGTCGAGGAAGAGGACACCGTGGTGGGCGAGGCTGATCTCCCCCGGTTTCGGGATGGAGCCGCCGCCGATGAGGCCGGCGTCGCTGACCGTATGGTGCGGGGAGCGGAATGGCCGCTGCGTCACCAGCGCCCGCTCCCGACCGAGCTGGCCGGTGACGCTGTACAGCTTGGTGACCTCCAGCGCTTCCTCGAACGAGAGCGGTGGCAGGATCGTCGCCAGGCGGCGGGCGAGCATGGTCTTCCCGGAACCGGGCGGACCTTGCATCAAGATATTGTGCCCGCCGGCCGCCGCGACTTCCAGCGCCCGCTTCACATGCTCCTGCCCTCGGACGTCGGCCAGATCAATCTCGTAGCGCGGCTCCGAGAGGGTGGCGGTGACATCCTCCGGCGTCAGGGCGGCCTTCTGCCCCTTCAGGACCACCGCCGCCTCCCGGATGCTGCCGACCGGATAGACCTCCAGCCCCTTGACGATAGCGGCCTCGCGGGCGTTCTCCACGGGCAGCATGATGCCGCGCTTGCCGTGCTGCCGCGCCGCCAGCGCCATCGGGAGGACACCGTGGACCGGACGGACCGTCCCCTCCAGGGAGAGCTCGCCGGTGACCAGGAACTCGCGGAGGGCGTCCCGGTCCACCTGGCCGTTGGCGGCGAGGATGGCGAGGGCGATGGGGAGGTCGAAGACCGGCCCTTCCTTGCGGACATCGGCGGGGGCGAGGTTCACCAGGACGCGGGTGCGCGGCATCCGGTAGCCCTGCGCCATCACGGCCACGGTCACCCGCTCCGAGGACTCCTTCACGGCGGCGTCCGGCAAACCGACCACAATGATCTTCGGCAGCCCTCCCCGCGCCACGTCAACCTCCACCTCCACGAGGTAGGCGTCAACGCCCAGAACGGCACTGGAGTAGGCGGTGGCAAGCATGGATGGGGAAGTAGATCACGGGAGCGGAGACGTGCTCCCAGGTTGCCCTCCAACCGTCCATCACCCTCCCGCATATGCAACCGAACGATTGCAGCCCTTTGTTACCGGTTATGGTGTCTCTCAGATCCTGGCGGACGGAGGCTGGTTGAGAACCGTATCGGCCTGGCTGAGCAATCACATCCAGGACGGCGGAGTGCGGCGCGTAGTGGTCTCTGCAGCAGCTTTGGTCCAGTTCCGGTGGATTGGACACGGCGAAGGAATCCCACCCTACACCGGCAACGGATTTCCGGAGGACCGCAATTGAGCAAGAAGAACACAAAGGGGCCCGTGGATGCTCAAGGGTTGCGAATCGCACGCCGGCGCTCAACTCAAGTGGCGGAAGCTGCCAGGATCGCGGAGTGCCTCGCCCGAAT
>JANPLG010000602.1:0-5334 GCA_031426395.1 Actinomycetes bacterium | reverse complement strand
GCCTGCGTGGCCACCGCGATGGCGTCCTTGAGCTGTTCCGCAGTGAGCAGGCGGACGCGCGCGTAGGAGAAGAGGCGGTCGTCCGTCTCGTTAAAGCGGTTGGTCTCGGTGGAGCGCTGGTAGGTCCGGCTGTTACAGATCAGCCGGATCATCTGCTTCCGGTCGTAGCCGCTCTGCTCGAACTCCCGCGCCAATCGGTCCAGGAGTTCCAGGTTTGCCGGCGGGTTGGAGGCGCGGAAGTCATCGACAGGATCGACGATGCCCCGGCCCAGCAGCTCCGCCCAGATGCGGTTCACCTCCACGCGGGCGAAGTAAGGGTTGCCCGGCTTCGTGATCCAATCCGCGAAGGCGGTGCGGCGGTCGGCCGCAGGCTCTCCGACTGCAGCGGCCCACGGCTTCATCGGTTCCTTCGTAGAAGGATGCAGCACCTCTCCCGAGGATGCGAGACGCACCACGCCGTTCTCGGCCTGGGTTCGCGCGAAAACGGCGGCGATGCTGTAGTAGTCCCGCATCGTCCAGTTCTCGTACGGATGGTTGTGGCACTTGGCGCACTCGATGCGGGTGCCGAGGAAAATCTGCGCGGAGATCTCCGCCCGCTCTTCTTGGCCCGGTACCGCCAGGAAGTAGTTGGCCGCAGCTACGCTCTGCGTATCGCCCGTCGCGGTCAGCAGCTCGCGGGCCATGCGGTCGTAAGGCATGTTCGTGCGGACGGCGTCGACCAGCCAGCCCGAGAAGCGCTCAGCGCGGCCCTCCTTGAGGCGCTGCGGCGAGACGCGCATTAGGTCCGCTTTCTTCAGGGCCCAGAACCGCGCGAACTCCTCAGTGGCCAGGAGTTCGTCAATCAGCTTGGAGCGGGCCGGGGACGGGGCACCCTTGGCCCCGCGCTCGGCGGCGCAGGCGGCGAGGAATTGGCGGGCGCGCTCCGCTGTCGGCAGCATCCCGGTCAGGTCGAGGTGGACGCGGCGAAGGAAGACCTCGTCGGTGCAGTCGCCGGAGGGGAGGTACTGTAGCTGGCGCAGCTTCCGGTGGACCAGCGTATCGACAAAGTTATTCTCAGGAGCGGGCTTCCAGACGAAGTTGGGCACGTCCCGCACGACGGTGACGTAGAACGAGGCCATTCGGTCGAGGTAGCGGACGCTGATTGCGGCCTGCCCCCGACCCTGGCCCGCGATGAGCCCATCGGGGCTGACCTCGGCGATCCCCGGATGGGAGCTCTCGAAGGCTGCGATGGCGGTCACGTCGCGCACCGTGCCGTCGGAGAAATGGGCCGTCACGGAGAGTTGCTGCTTCAGGAAGGGGGCCTGCAGCACGCGGCTCGGTCCGGGCGTCACCTCAATGCGGTCGCAGTTGATATCCGGCAGGTCGGTGCTGGTACCCTCGGCAACCCAGTTCCGCAGGATCTGGTAGGCGGTGTCCGACTTCCGCAATCGCCGCCCACCACCGTGCGCGATTTCTAGCAACGGCTTCTTCAGGATCAGGCTCTCCGCCGGCTCAATCGGGTTGATGCGGCGGCTGAACCCATCCCGGGTGAGCGCGATGCGGTCGACCACCGGATCAAAGCCGAAGAGCGAGAGGGAGAAGCCGCCCTTGCCGTGCGGAGATCCGTGGCAGGAGCCGCCTGCGCAGCCCTGCTTGGTGAGGACCGCCAGCGTCTCGGACTTGAAGCGGATCGGTTCCGGTGCGGATTGATGGGTCGCCGTGACCGGCACCTTCACCGTCCTGCCACCAAAGGCGACCGCAATCACGGCACGCCCATCGGCGGAAGCGGTGACCCGACCGTGCTCCACTCGCACTCCCGGCGCACCTTGCACCCCAAACGTCGCGGAATGGGTGAGGTCGCGCTGCTCGCCGTTGAAGATCCCGGTCACCACGAGCTGACGGTAGGCGCGTCGACTGTCGAGGCGTATCTCCTTGGGCTGCACTTCCAGGCGTTCTGGGGCCGAGGCGAATGCGGAATGCGGAATGCGGAATGCGGAATGCCGAAGCGGGTTGACTGAAGGCGGACGGGGGGTCCGGGTCACCGATGGCCTTTGCGGGCGGGACGCACGCGCTCCGTTGCGCCCGGCGATGGCGGGCGCATGGTGGGCGAGCAGGCAGAGGGCTATGAGTGAGTAATGGGGCAAACGCATAGGTTATGGAAGCTGCGGAAGGTCAGAAGAGTTCGGGGATCGGCTTGCCCTTGGCGGAGAGGAAGACCGGGCGGCCGGCGGGAGTGTGGATCGGCTTGCTGCGGTCGATGCCGAGCTTCTCGAACACCGAGGCGGCATAGTCCTCGATGGTGTAGGCGGAGGCGCTGGTGATGTAGCCGCCATCCCGGTCCGTGGAGCCGACCACCTGTCCGCCCGGCACCCCGGCCCCTGCGAATGCGAAGCTGAAGGCGTGCGTCCAGTGGTCGCGGCCCTGGCGCTCATTGATCTTGGGGGTCCGTCCAAACTCCGAGACGAAGCAGACGAGGGTGTCCTTTAGCAGGCCGCGCTGGTCCAGGTCCTCGATCAGGGCGGAGAAGGCTTGATCCAGGGAGCCCATCATCGGCCAGGTCTGGATGCCATAGCGGCCCGACCCCGCCCCACCACCCGGAATGTTGGTGTGGGTGGTGGCGTAAATGGCGTCGTGGTGGTCCCAGTTCATGTTGTTGCCGCCGTCGTAGCGCACCGGCTTGCCGTCACGGTAGGAGTTCATCGGCTCACGGGGGTCGACGGTCACGTAGCGGACCCCCGCCTCGATCAGCTTTCGGGCGAGGAGGTAGCTCTGGCCGCGGTGGCCCGTCCCATACCGTTCCCGCACCTTCTCCGGCTCGGTGCTGAGATCGAAGGCTTTGCGGGTGAGCGGGTTGGTGAGCATGTCCGCCGCCTGGGACATCAGGGAGCGCATCGCCTGCACATCCTTGGCGCGGCCTCCGTTGACGAAGCCGACATCCAGCGAGCTGAGCAGGTCTCGCCGGTCCTTGAAGCGGCGCTCGTCCACCGCCGCCAGCAGCCCGAGGTTCGGCACCTTCCAGGCGCGGTCGGCGGGGCTGCCGCCCGTCTTGAAGGCGGTGAACCCCGGAGGCAGGAAGCCGACCCGCGACTCCGCCGCCTGCTCACTGGTGCCGGGGAGGAGGACATTGGCGGGGAGGTAGAGCGCGTCGGAGCCGAGGCGCTGGGCCGCCACGGAGCCGAGGTCGGGCATGTCGACCGGGCCACCCGGTGCCTCGCCCTGGAAGATGTAGGAGGACCCCTTGGGATGCGAGTCACCGATGCCGGGGGTCGGCTGCATCATGCAGCGGACCACGGTCAGCTTGTGGGCCACCGCCGCCGTCTTCTGCAGCAACTCCGTGAAGACCATGCCGTCCGCGCTGGTCTTGATCGCCTTGAACGGACTGCGGTGCTCCAGCGGCGCGTCGGGCTTGGGGTCCCAGGTGTCGATGTGGGAGAGGCCGCCCTGCTCGAAGATGACCAGCACCCGGCGCGCCTTGCCCGTAGCTGCCGGACTTCCTGGGGTGGCACCGGCGGCTTCACTCTCCATGCCGGTGAGCGCCGTCAGGGTGCCCCCCAGGCCGAGACCGAGGAAACTGCGCCGGGGGAAGTGAGAGTGAGAATGCAAGATCAGTGCTCCGGAGGGACAAGTAGCCGTGAGGATCGGACACCAAAGGCGCTCTGGGGTTTCGGGGAGCGGGTGGGAGAGCTTGTCCAAGGGGGACCCGCATCCCTTGATCCGGCTTGGCTTCGCTCCAGTCTACGCCCAAGGAATGTGGTAGGGACATCGCAAACATTCTTGGTAGGTTCGCTGATCCTGCAAGCTGCCTTACTACGGGGGAATCAACGTGATGCGAAACCCGTCGGTTCAGATCAATCTAGTTTTCGGCGTTTTGCTCGCGGAGATGCTGCTGCCTGGAAGTGCTCCATCCTACGCCCGAATTGGACGGCCGTCTCCCGACTCCGACCGCCTCGCTCTGGAACGGGCGGTAAGGCGCTGGGACGAGCGATTTCGCGAGGGAGATGTACAGGGCCTGGCAAGGCTCTACGCGCCGGACGCCGTGTCGATGCCCTTCAACGCTCCGGCGGTGCGCGGTCGCGCTGCGATAGCAGCTGAGTTCCAAAAGTTCTTCGCGCAGAACACCGGCCAGCGGCACTCCACGCGGATCGAAAAGCTGGACGTCGACGGCGGACTGGCCGTCGAGCGCTCCCGGTATGAGATGCGATTTCGGCCAAAGTCCGACAAGGGGGAGGTTATCGAGCGGGGTAAGCATGTGGAAGTCCGGCGGAGAATCAATGGGGAGTGGCTGATCCTCTCAGAGATCTGGAATACCGATAAGTAGGGGGTCTGTTCTCCTCGCGTACCCTGAAACGCTCCGGACGTTTGCAGGAATGCAAGACCCTGCTTCGCCTCCGAATTGGCGTCGAGGGTTGCCGCTAGAACGCCGAGGCCAGCTTGCGGGGAGTTCCGTTGGGAGCCGATGCTGGCCTCCGTGCACGCTCAAGGAATCTGGCAGGATCGCAGAAGATAATCTTGGCGGGCTCACTGAGGCTGGAAGCTATCTTTCCCGAGGAGGATCAACGCGATGTGGAACCCACGGCATCCGATAGGGTTAGCGCTGGGCACCTTGCTGATGGGGATGCTGCTTTCAAGGGTGACGGCTTCGCAGCAACCGAAGCCGGGAGCGCTGGCTTCGCGGCCGTTGGCGTGGAGCGATCTTCAAGGACGGCGCTACACAGCCGTCAACGGCCGGCCGTCGGTGCTGATCTTCGGCTCGACGACCTGTCCGTGCGCGAATGGTTACGTCCCTCGGATCGCGGAGCTGGCGCGACGTTTCGATGGCGACGGTGTTCGTACGTTCCTGATCTTCTCCGCGACGGATGCAACGCGGAAGGGGGTCGAGGAGTATGCGGCCAAGCGGAAACTCACGCTGCCTCTGGTGTTGGACACCGGCGGGAGGTTGGCCGCGCGCCTCAGGGCCGTCGCCACTCCGACAGCAGTTGTGATCGACGCCGGCGGGAAAGTGAGATACCGAGGGCGAATCGACGACAACCCCGATCCGCAGGGGGTCGTGCGTCAGGACCTGAAGCTGGCGCTCGAGGAGCTATTGGCGGGGAAGCAGGTGCGGGTCGCGCGGACTCAGGCTATCGGCTGCGGGATTGGCGGCGGGAAAGCGGAGGCGGTCAGGGCGGTCGTGCTGGAGGAAGGTCTGGGGAAGGTCGACTTCAAGGTCACCACGGGGTCCCCTGCCGCGCAGAAGTTCTTCAACCAGGGACTCAACCGGTGGTACGGCTTCAACTTCCCAGAGGCGGAGAGGGCCTTCCGTCAGGCGGTGCGGCTCGATCCGGGGTGCGCGATGGCGCACTGGGGCATCGCGCT
>JANPLG010000601.1:0-2979 GCA_031426395.1 Actinomycetes bacterium | reverse complement strand
AGCCAGTCCTGGGGGGCGGCCGGCAGGAGACACGGTTGATCAGGGGTGTACGAGCGAAAATGGTGCGCCATGCTGGCAGGTTCACCGCCGCAGCAGGAGATCCATGCTTGTCACCATCTTTTATTTGGACAGGCTCCTAGGTCCAGCGTCCCTACCGTCACCCCGGCAGCCGCCAGGAAGTCGTTCAGGTCCGCCGCCGTCGGATACGCGCTCTTGCCCACGCTTCGCCTCTATTCGTTTCCACGTTGGGTCCTCGCTTCCCAGGGAACGAAGGACCTATCCCCGTTGAACCCGAACGTCACTATGGTCGCAGTGACAGTTGCTGCCCCGGCTGCTCGCCTGGAATTGTTCGCACGCGCGATTGTTCTTTGGATGCCGCAGGTGCCACGAAGCAGGCTGCTTTCAGAACATGCCGATGCATAAGAAGAAATCTACCCAGGAGATCATCTGCTTTCTAGGCATCTCTGCAATCGTTCTGGTGGTCACCGTGGTGCCGTTTGTCGTCAGCGCTCACCTCAAGGCTGCGTCTGAACTGCAAGACGCCTTTACATCCCATGTTCAGGGAGTACCTAGCACTCCGAACGTCCACGTAGTTATGAAACTCGGACAATCACGCTGGCTGAAGTCTGCATCTGGCGTTACGCCTCTGATGTTCTTTGCTGCAGCCGGAGATGATCTGAAGATACGTCAACTCGTTAAACAGGGCTGCGGCGTCAATGATCAAAATATGGTTGGACGCTCTAGCCTACACCTGGCCGCAAGTGCTGGCACCGTTGAAACGTGTAAATTGTTGCTCTCCTACGGAGCCAGCCTCGAACTAAAGGACTCATATGGCGAGACTCCTTTAGACTATGCTCTTGCGGGCGGGAACCCACAGGTCGCGCATTACCTACTTCAAAGGACTGATTTTTCCTCCAGCGATTTGTCTGTGCAAGGTCGGGCGATTAAGAGTGCTGTTCGCAGCGGCGATCCTGGCATCGTCGCCCTGCTGTGCAAAGCAGTCGCCGAGGGCGGCGCAGGATTTGCTCGGTCGGATCTTGATGCGGGACGCAGGATTGCTCGCCGCATTGCCAATAGCAGGCGCGTCTCTAACGGCCGTCGGCAACGACATAAGGCGATACTGACCATTCTTGACGGGAGATCGCACGGTTTCGCCAGCCAGTCCAAGGCACGCGGAAGGTAAGCCCCCAGCATTGGGGGTTTGGGGGCCACCGCCAGGTCGCCCGTAACCTCTGCCGCCTACGTCTGCGCCCCCACCACCGTCCACGTCGGGCTCGCCTGCGTCCCCGTGTTGATGTAGAGCTTCCCGTTGGTGGTGTCCACCAGCCGCGCACCCACCGCCGCAATCCCCGCGAAGGTGGTCCCGTTCACCGGCGCCCCCGCGTTCATCAGCGGCGTCCCCAGCCCGCTCCCCTCAATTAGCCGCCCGCCCGGATCAATCACCGCCATCGCCATCCCTCCCGCAAACAGCAGGGGGCGGATGCCGCTCTCGCCGCACCCGCCCCTTTACTCTCCCTTGCCTTCCCGCCTTGGCGCTCTTGGCGTCTTGGCGGTTAGTCCGTCCGGCTCCCGCTAGATCCCCGTCACCGTGCAGAACGCCGTCGCCCGGTCGAAGATCAGCGCGCACCGCAGGTCCGCCCGCAGCATCTTCTTCCCCTCCACGAAGTACGTGCTGTGGCTGTCGCTGATCTGCACCTCGATGCCCCGCCGCATCGCCAGCTCGCTGTGCATCCGCCAGCACCCCACCACCGCCGTGTTCTGCGTCTGGTGCGTGGTCGGGATCACCGGCAGCCCGAACAGCCGCGGCGCCACGTCGTCCCCCGGGCTCCCCAGGATGTAGATCCCGTCCGCCGTCCGCGTCAGCCGGATGTCCTGCCAGTCGGAAGGGTGCATCACGATGCCGTCCGGGTCCTCGAACGCCGTCGTCTGGATCAGCACGATCCCCTTGTACACCGCGTCGAACACCGGGTCCGTCCCCTTCGCCTGCGTGTTGATCCCGCTGAGGTTGTTCACCCCCCGCAGGTTCGGCGCGGTGCCGCTCCCCACCAGGATCTGGCTGTCGAGGCGCTTCTGCAGCATGAACTGCAGCCGCTGGTCAATCAGGTTCTGCAGCCGCTCCGTGTCCTCCATCATCTCGTCCGTCACCGGCAGGCTCACCGCGATCTTCCGCACCTCGCTGCTCCGCTCGGTGTAGGCCAGCGCGCTCTCCCCGTAGGTCGCCGCCTCCGCCGCCTCCGCCGCGTTGTTGGTGTGCGTCGTCTCCTCCATGTAGAGCACCGTGCTCTGCTTCGTGGTCGTCTTCGGCACCAGGTCCACCACCCGCGGCTGCTGCAGCGCGGAGAGCAACACCTTGCCGGTGCGGGTGTCCTCCGGGTCGTAGCCGGCGCTGGTGCTCATCAGCGTCTTCACGTCGATCTCCACGGAGCTCACCGGCCCCGCGCCGCCCCGGTACTCCCGGAACGCCTTGCTCTCCACCACCAGCTGCCCCAGCGTCTTGCGCCCCGCCCGCTCGTGGCCTCCCATCCCGTCGAAGCCGCCGCCGATGCCGCCGCCGCCAGTAGCGAAGGGGGGCCGCTGCGCCCGGTTCAGCCGCTCCAGCTCCTCGGCGTTCTTCCGCGCCGCCTCCTCCACGTCCCGCGCCTTGATCCAGCCATCCGTCAGCCGGTCCAGCTCCTCGGTGCGGCCCCGCACCTCCGTGAGCAGCGCGTCGTCGAAGTCGTACGCCGCCTTCCCGTCCGCGCCCGCCACCCGGTGCTTCTCGAAGAGCCCGTTCAGCTCCCCCCGCTTCCGCTCCAGCTCCGCCGCCCGCTCCGTCACCGTCGCCATCCCGCACCTCCCGTCCCGCCAGGGGACCCCCAGAAACAACAAAAGGCTGCGCCCAATGCGCGACCTTCCACCCAACCTATGAACAGCCCACCCGCCGCAGCGGGACCTACCTCACCAGGGAATCACCGGCACCACTGTGCTCTCAGCCCACCC
>JANPLG010000600.1:0-2567 GCA_031426395.1 Actinomycetes bacterium | reverse complement strand
CCCTTTTCGCGCAGGTCAACGGGGATGGGCAGGCCGATCCGGTTCCCCAGCGCTTCCTCGCCAATGACAAGGGCGAGGTGCGGCACCCGCGCACGGGCCAGGTGATGAAGCCCCAGCCGCTCGACCACGCCGACCTCCAGGTGGCGGACGGCGAGGACCGCCGGGTGAAGTTCGCCCAATGGCTCACCGGTGCCGGCAAGGATGTGTTCGGGCGCAACATCGTCAACCGGATTTGGGCGCGACTGCTTGGTCAGGGGATTGTTGACCCGGTGGATGACCTGCGCTCCACGAACCCGCCCAAGAGCGAAGCGCTCATGAACGCCCTCGTGACCGATCTGGTCGAGCACAAATGGGACCTCAAGCACCTGATGGGAGCCATCATGCGCTCCAATACCTATCAGTCGAGCAGCGTCCCCACCGCCGGCAACAAAATCGACACGCAGTTCTTCAGCCGCTACCCCGTCCGCCGCATCCAGGGCGAGGAACTGCTCGACGCCATCGCGCAGGTGACCGCAGTCCCGGACCGGTTCGTCAGCTACCCGGTCGGCACCCGCGCCATCGAACTCACCGACACCGAGCTTCAGTCCACCGCCCTCGATACCTTCGGCCGCCCCACGCGCACCACCCCATGTGAGTGCGACCGAAGCAACGCGCCGAGCATCTCCCAGGCGCTGGAGCTGTTCAACGGAGAGGGCCTCCAGGGCAAATTGAAGAACGGAAGCGGACGGGTCGCGCAGATAGCCAAGAGCGGGAAACCCAACGCCGCCGTGGTCGAGGAGCTCTTCCTTGCAACGCTGGCCCGCCGGCCAACGCAAAAGGAGCTAGGAGACATCCTGCGCGTGCTACCTTCCGACGCAAAGCGGGAAGAAGTCTTGCAAGACGTGCTGTGGGCGCTGGTAAACAGCAAAGAGTTCATGTTCCATCACTAGGCGAAGCGTACATAGCCAGCAGCCTCGTGCTGCGTTCGATCACGGTGCTCCCCCGGCCAAGAAGAATCCGTCCCGCCCTTACTCCCGAAATCCAACGGCCACGGAACACCCCCGGACAACCATCACCACCAAAACGCCACCAGAATAGGGGCACCACGTACCTCTCACATCTGAGCAACCTCTCCCTTGAGGACAACCAGAAACGAGAAACCAGGAACCAGTAACCCTGATGGGTGGTGGTGGTGTCCCCCCCGGTATGTTTTTTCTGATCTGCAAACTACATAGCTTTTGAACGTAGGGCAGCCGGACCCTAGCACCGGCACGGAGAGACGCAATGCTGAGCATCTACGGTAAGGGCGCGGGAGTGCAGTGCAACGGGGTCACCCGCCGCGACGTGCTACGAGTCGGCGGTCTGACCACGCTCGGCCTCTCCCTGCCGGACCTCCTCCGCATGGAAGCCGCCGCAGCCGCCTCCGGTGCCGCCTTCGGTCATCGCGCCAAGGCTAAGAACGTCCTGGTCATCTATATGGGCGGCGGGCAGACCCACCACGACACTTTCGACCCGAAGCCCGAAGCGCCCCAGGAGATCCGTGGCAAGTACGGCGTGATCCCCACCCGCCTGGCCGGGGTCCGCTACACCGACCAGATGCCGGAGATGGCGAAGATCAACAACAGCTACACGCTGGTCCGCTCCCAGGTAGCCGGCAGCGACCACCATGAGACGGCGGCCCAGTGGATGCTGACCGGCAACTACGGCACCGCGCAGGGAGGCGACTTCCCCTCCATCGGCTCCATCGTCACGCACGAGACGAAGCCGCTGAACACGCTCCCTCCCTACGTGGCGATCCCCAAGAACCACTCCTTCACCTGGGAGTTGGGCAAGGCGGCCTGGCTTGGCGAGCAATACGAGTCGTTCAAGTCCGGTGATCCGGGCAACGGTGGCTGGAAGGTCCCCAACCTTGCGCTCCAGCAGGACGTGAACTCAGAGCGACTCAATCGCCGGAAGGGTTTGCTGGGATCGATCGACAGCCTGGCGCGGCGAGTGGACGGCAGTGACAGCCTCAAGGCGATGGACAGCTTCTACCAGCGGGCCGCGCAGATGGTCCTCTCCGAAGAGGCGCGCACCGCGTTCGACCTCTCCCGCGAGCCGGAAGCCGTCAAGGCGAAGTACCAGTTCGACGGCAAGGACGAGCGCTTCGGGCAGCAGTGTCTCCTGGCGCGCCGGTTGGTCGAGGCCAAGGTCCGCTTCGTCTTCCTGGGCCTGGGCGGCTGGGACCACCACGGAAAGATCTTCGAGGCGTGCGACAAGGTGCTTCGCCCGTGGGACCACGCCGTCGCCACCCTCCTCTCCGACATGAAGGACCGAGGCCTTCTTGACGAGACGCTGGTCGCCATCTACGGCGACTTCGGTCGCACTTCAAAGATCAACAAGGATGCGGGCCGCGATCACTGGGCGCACGCCGGCAGCATGATCTTCGCGGGCGCCGGAGTCCGTGGCGGGCAAGTGGTCGGCTCCACGGACGAGCGCGGCGAGTACGTCCTCGACCGCCCCGTGCGCCCACACGAGGTGGCCGCTACCATTTACAACGCGCTGGGAGTCGACTACCGCAAGGATCTCCACACACCCGCCAACCGCCC
>JANPLG010000599.1:0-5775 GCA_031426395.1 Actinomycetes bacterium | reverse complement strand
GAAAGTGGGCCTTTTAACGACGCGGCAGAGTTCGCTTGATGCTACGGACTGCAGGCTTGCTTGCCTCCTTGCGAGACGTTGTCAGCGGGCTTCGGCGGCTGCATTTCGGCAGCCGCCGCCGCTCAGCAACCCGGCCGCTGGGACGCTACCGGGACCGGACTTTCACCGGCAAGCCGAACGAGGCTTGTCTGGACACACGCGACCGCTGAAAGTAGCTGGATGCGTCGCGGTTGAAGCGAACATCCCATCCGCACCAGTATCACCTCGTCATCCTCGCCCGGCAACCCCACTGCGAAGCGGCCCCTGCCCTGCGGGGATCCAGCCACGCCCGTCCCGCACCGGGGTATCGACCCCAGCGACGGAGGCCAACCTCAGCGCAAGACACGCCACGCCCAACGTCGGGTTCAGCTGGACCCCCG
Source organism: Actinomycetes bacterium (assembly GCA_031426395.1). Classification (GTDB taxonomy): domain Bacteria; phylum Armatimonadota; class SYMT01; order SYMT01; family SYMT01; genus JANPLG01. The sequence goes on along the minus strand of JANPLG010000599.1, from coordinate 5,356 downwards.
AAACAGACGGGTCCCACGCCCCGGGCGACCGCCGTCGAGGGTGACAATCACGGAGGCGAGGACGAGTACCTCGCTGCGAGAGGTCTCTCCCAGATTGCCGAGTTACCTACAAAATGCAGTCGTCCCCCCTTTCGGCAACTGGTCAGGCTTGGACAGAGAAAACGGGATGGAGAGAGGATAACTAGCGCGGCTGCCGTTCCCCATGCCAGCCCACAGCTTCCGACACTCTCACCGGATCCCAGACACTCGTCCACGCACGCAACTCGAAATCCGAACCCCGAACCCGAAATTGAATGACCGATGGCTACTTCGCGGGCTTTAGCTCCATCGTGATGGTGGTGCTCCAGACCATGACGGTGCCGTCCGCCCGCTTACCGCGATAGCTCTGGCGGAGCATGACGGCGTTGAAGCCCCGCTCGCGCGCCTTCTTCGCCACGTCACCCGGCAGCATCGGGCGGTCCTTCCAACTCCAGGAACCGTTGGCCGGCAGCTCTCCGGGAGTGCCGATGACGTTCGCCGCCCGCATCAGTTCCTTGCCATCCGGCGTGACGAAGGCGTACCACCGCTCCTGCATCTGCCCCGACTGGTCTCCGGACGACGTGGGATAGCGGAACTGGAACTCCACCGGCACCACCTCGCCCGGTGCAAGCAGCGCGCGGCTGGGGACGGCGCGCACGGTAAGAGTGCGATCCGCGGGCTCGCGCTCCTCGGATGCCGGCCCGTCTGGGATCGTCTCGACCACCTGCTCTGCGGTGTAGTTGGAGAAGCCTCCCTTGTTCGCGGTCCGCATCCGGTAGATGTATTTGACACCCGGCTTGAGCGCGTGATCGACATAGGTGGTGAGCCCGTCCTCCAACTCGGCGACTTGGGCGAAGGCGCCCTGTGGCTCCTTTCGCTCGACCAGCACCTGCTCCTCATTCGTGGCCAGGTCCGTCCACTCGAGCCGGATCTGGCTCTGCGAGATCCCCTGCGCCAGCAGGTTCTGCGGTGAAGCGGGGGCCGCGACCAGCGATGTCACGCCGACCTCCGAAGTGAAGTCGGAGTTGCCGCCGGGATTGACCGCACGGATGCGATAGGCGTAGGCGGTTTCCGGCGCGAGGCCGGCATCGGTGAAGCGGCCATCCGACGTGGTCCCAACGGTCTCGAAGAGGGTGCCGTTGCGGCGCTGGATCTCAAATGATCCGGGACCCTTGGCCACCCTCCAGGAGAGTGCGATCCTTGCGCCGGGCAGCGCGGATGCGACCAGCGCCTCCGGGACACCAGGGGCTGGCGGGACAGCCAGGGATTCCGCCTCACTGGAATAGGGGGAGCCGCCGATGCTGTTGACGGCCCGCACCCGGTAGATGACCCGCTCGCCAAGCGGCGCAGTGCGGTCGGTGAAGGCATCGGCCCCCGGCACCGCCTTACCGACAGCCTGATAGGCACCGGTCGACCGCTTCCGCTCGATCACGGTCGCAGCATTCGGCACGGCCTTCCAGGTCAAGATCACTTCGCTCGACTTGCCGGAGAGGGCGGAGAGGCCCATCGGTGCCTTGGGCGGGGTCAGCAGCGCGGCGCCGTCGACTTCGCAGAACCGGAACGAGGGTGCATAGAGCTTCCGGCACTTGGGGCAGACATGACGCCCGGAGACCGGCTGGCTGCCGCGCCCGACGACTTGCTTGGAGCTCTTTGAAGGTGCTCCAGGCGCCGAGATCGCGGAAGTTGCCACAACGCCGGTGGAAATCACCGAGGAGAGCAGGAATGGGGAGAGCTTCATCGCTTCATCTCGCTTTGGCAAAGGGTCCCGCAACTGCTGGCAACTGCAGGCGATCAGGAGCAATCAGGGGTAATCACAAGGAGCACTATCGACTTGCGCCGCAACGCGCGCAGAACTGGATGCCGACACGCCGCATCGGCCGCCCGCAGCCTCCACAGAAGCGGCGGGCGGCCGATGCGGCGTGTCGGCGGGACGGGGCCCGGACGTCGCGGACAGGAACATCGCGGACAGGAACAGCGCGTCCCACCCTTCGGGCCGGGCGTCCGACGGCTGGTTGGGCCCCGGGCTTTCGCTCGCCGGCGGGGCGCGGCTTGGCGACAGGAACAGTTGCCTTCTCCAACGCACCTTGAGGCTCCGAGCCGACGAAAGGCGCTTCGCTCGCTTTTGGCAGCGGTTCAGGCGTTGTGACTGGCGCTGGGGCGAAAGCGCTGATTGGCGAGTCTGCCGGCAGAGTGCTATCCGACTGCTTGAACCATCCCGGTGCCAACACCGAAGCCGCAACAACCAGGCCCACTACAACGGTCGCCGTCATCCAGCGCGATGCGCCGCCGGAGCGCCACGGGCTGGATGGAGCCGGTTCTACGCCCATCGCGACGTGGGCGAGGGTGGCCACCTCGCGCTCGTCCAACTCGCTGCGGACGGGCGTTGGGCGGAGTTCTACCACGACCAGCAGGTCGCCCTTGGGTCCGCAGTACTCCCCCTCCTCGCCCTCTCCTACAATGCGGATCACCTGGCCGGCGGTGGCACGAGCAGGAACGTTAACTTGCAGTGCCCTACCCTGGAACTCCAAGGGCACGTAAGCGCCGTAGAGGGCCTGATCGTCCGTGACCTCCAGGCGAACGCCCAGGTCAGCCCCGCGCTGGGGCACCGGTTCCGTTCGGACGCGAACGGAGAGGTCGCCCCGCTTGCCACCGGGTCCGGGAATGCCGCGGCCACGGAACCAGAGAACTTCGCCGTCGCGCGTGCCGACGGGGACGGTCACCTCTTCCCGCGCCTCACCCACCCGCACCGTGCGCACGCAGCCATTTGCCACTTCATCCGCAGTGAGCTGAACTTGCGCCACCACATTGCCGTGAGGATGCGCCACCGCTTCCGGCGCCTCGGCCGGCACCAGCTCCGCGAGTTCACCTGAGTTCAGCACGGGCGATTGGACCGGCACGCGCATCCTCCATTGGGTGCGGAAGTTAGGCTAAGTGCTCCGCCTTGATGTGTTGAAGCATTGGCGGAGAGCGCCTTGGAATGCAGGGTCGACTTTGCAAACCCAGCCTGCAATTCCAACCCCTGTGGAAGATTGTGCCAGATCGCCTGAATGCTCGGTTAACACTTCGGGATGAGCGGCGGTGGTCCATTTGGCGAAGTCGCGACCATCCAATGCAGGAGGGTGACCGAGTGGGTTCAAACGTAGGGTCAACCTACGCGGCAATGGAAGCTGGGAGACGCCATGTCGGAACATCTCGAACAGGGCCTGGCCGCGTTGCGGAGCGGCAATGCGGCTGCTGCGGTGGAGCATCTGCAGACGGCGACCCGTGAGGATAATGCTAGCGGCCAAGCCTGGGGCGCGCTGGGCGTTGCGCTTTGCCAGGCGGGGCAACCGACTGAAGGCGCGTCGGCACTGGAGCGTGCTGTGACACTTGCGCCGGGTCATGCCGGGATGCGCCACAACCTGGGCAAGGCGTTCGAGGCAGCCAAGCAGCCGGAGCGAGCGCTTGAGGCGTACCGGCAGGCGCTGGCAATCGAGCCAACCTACGCCCTATCGTCGCAGGCGATCCAACGGCTGGAGGCAGCTGTCACGCCACCACCCGTCGCGGCACCAAGCGAGTTCCATCTACCCGGCGACCAACCGGCGTCCTACGTTCAGGCTCCAGTCGTCGTCCCGACCCGGCATCAGCCGCCTCCGCACGCACCTGTCGGGCAGCCCTACGCTCAGCACGCATCACCGCAGCAATGGAGCGGCGCAAGCCACGGAGCCGCCCCATACCATCCGCATGCGACCCTTCCATCCTCAGTCCAGGCGGCCATAGCGATGCCGCCGCCTAGAAAGAGGGAGAGCAACGCTGGCCTCTGGATCGGGCTGGCGCTCTTTCTCGTGGTGGGCTTCATTGGAGCAGCCGTTGTTGCCACCGCGGTGTTGCTACCGGTCGTTGCGCAGGCTCGAGAAGCCGCCCGTCGGGAACGGGACAGGCGGATAGGCTTTCCTTCCCCTACCTCTACAAGTCTGCGGTTCGGGCGGCCGAACGTGCCCACCTACCAGCCAAGCTTCCCGCGCACCGAGTTCCCCTCGGGAAGAGGAAGGAGTGCCCCCTTCGGAAGCGGCGCTTCCGGTAGTCCTGGCTTCGGCGCGCCGGATCAGCCGGTAACGCTTTCCATCAACGCGCCGGGTGAGCCTGGTTTCTCGAAATCGCTGCCGACCGAACCTGGATTCTCCAATTCGCTGCCGACTGAACCGCCGGGATCCCGGTACGGGTCGCCGGGCTTTGGGGGACCCTCCATCCCGGAGCTACCCACGCAGCTCGGGCCCGGAACATTTGGGCCCGGTGACATCGGTCCGTCGGGTGCCGGTGCGCCGCCATTCCCCCGCTTGCAACGACGCTTCGGACCGCCGGGACCCCGGCTTGGTCCCGGCGGGTCGGGTGGCCCGTACGGCACCGAAAGGAGCGGGTTTTCGAACGGTCCCTTGGTTGCGCCCAGCGCTCCGCCATCGGTCTCCCCTCCCTTTTGATGCAACTCTGGCCCGACACAGCGGGGGGCCGGGAGCACGATGACTCCCAGCCCCCCGCCCATACGCAAGCATCCGCCCTTCCCTAGCGCCGACGATTGCTGCGCTTGGTCGTCACCTTGCGAGCCGGTTTGGACGAAGTGCTCGGTCGGGCCTTCGCGGCGGGCAGGTTGATCACGGTTCCTGCCGAGTCGCCAGCGTTCCGCATCTCCTGGCGCTGGCCCGCAACGTCCTGCCGAACGGGCGCGTTCGGGTCTGCGATCATCACGGTATCGCCCACCTCGACACTCCCCGGGGAGAGGGCGACGGTGGCCAAGTCTCCGTTGTCACGGAAGAAGTAGACCTGGTCGATCGGGAAGCGATCTTCCTCGAACGAGTTGCCCAGCCGGTAGCGCACGCTCACGCCGGTGGCACCGATCTTAGTGATTTCTCCTGAGCGCAGGGGGCGTTCGGCCATGATGTGGCGCACCTGCCGCACCAGCCGGGCCTCATCCCGATTCATGTTCGCGCTCGATGTTCCGGAAGTACTGCCTCTGCCGGAGATCCGGTCGTTTCCGGATTGGCTGCTGCGGGCGGATCGCCGGGGAGCCTGACCGGTGATCATGCCGCGTGACATCGCGGGCCGCGTGTTCAGCCCCAGGATCGGGATGCCACGTCCGGTCTGTCCGCCGCCGCCCATCTGGGCACCGCCCCCGTTCCACGCGCCGAACCCCGGGGTCGGGAACGTGTATGACCCGCCTCCGTAACCGTAGCCCGGCCCAAAGTAGCCGCCGCCGCTGTTCACCCCAAATCCAAACCCACCAAAGTCGTTGTTGATGGCCCCGCCGGTGGGGCCGCCGCCGGGGGGGGGGGCGGCGGGGGGGCGGGGGGGGGGGGGGGGGGCG
>JANPLG010000598.1:0-15915 GCA_031426395.1 Actinomycetes bacterium | reverse complement strand
TAGTCGACGTACTTCCATTGATTGGCGCGCACTTTGTTGGGGTGGATGTTCGCCGCGAGAGGGAGCTTCTGGGGAAGGTCAAGGCCGGCTTTGAGGAACTCGGGATGCTCCTGGCCGGGGGTGAGGACGCGCAGCTTGCCGTTCACGTAGGACGGTGAGGCGTTGGTGAGCCCTCGGCTGATGCGGCGCGCCGGCTTGAAAATCGGGAACTTGACCTTTCCGGTGGCGTTCTCGAAGAAGTAGGTGCCATTGTACGGCTTGTCTGGACAGCTTGCGACGAGGTCCAGGTCACCATCGGCGTCGAAGTCGACGGGGATGGGCCAGCACCAGAGGCCGACGCCGAGGTCGACAGCCAGGCCAGGGTTCCGGTAAAGGATCGGCTCCAGGCGGGCGGCGCTCTCCCCCTCCGCTGCCGGGAGCCGGGAGGCGGTGCTCGCCGCAAGACAGGCCATGGCTGCCAGGATGGTCCATGTGGGTCGCCCAATTGTCGATGCCATCGAATACCTTCCTTGCCGACGAACGTCCCGGCCGCTCACGGCTTCAGTTCGACAGCGTGGGGCGGAATTCCGCTGTGTCCATTGCCGGATTGCCGCTTTCCCGGGGTTTGCGAGCGGCAGCGTCCGGCATCGGCTGAACCCGATGCCTATCCTTGCGAACCCCGCTCTGCGGGCTGAGGGCACCGTAGGAGTTGATATGGATCAACCTCAGGAGTGACGATGGTACCAGTTGCAATTGCCTTCTTGCGTGCGATCAACGTGGGCGGCAGGACCGTGAAGATGGAGCGGCTGCGTGAGCTGTTCACGGAGCTTGGTCTCCGGGAGGTGGAGACGTTCATCGCCAGCGGGAATGTGATCTTCCGGCATGACGATGAGCCACCGGCGGAGATAGAAGCGCACATCGAGGCGCAGCTTCTGGCCGGGCTGGGGTACGCGGTGGAGACATTCGTCCGGACGGGCGAGGAGTTGCGGGCGGTGGTGGCGTTTGACCCGTTTCCCGGTGAGGCGACGGAGGGCGCTACGCTTTCGGTCTCGTTCCTGCGAGGCGCCCCTTCGCCGGAAGAGGCTGCTGCCGTTGAGGCGCTCTCCACGCCGACGGACCTCTTCCGCGTGCACGGCCGCGAGTTCTACTGGCTCTGCCGCACGCGGGTCAGTGACTCTACGGTCACCGGAAAGATGTTTGGGCAGGCGCTGAAGGGACCGTCGACTATGCGCAACCTCACGACGGTGAGGCGCCTTGTAGCCAAGTACTGCGGGGACAAGGGCTGAACCGCCGCTGTGCGGATAGCGGGGCGACGTTTGAGGGGACTTGCAGCGAACTACGCGACCTCCCCCTCCGTCGCAGTGGTCGATACCACAGTGCCAGACGGGCGTGGCTGGACCCCCGCATTTGACTGGCCGCTTCGCATGGGGGTTGTCTGGCGAGGGTGACGGGGTTTCCCGGGTTCCTCAAGGGATCCCTCCCAACCCTTACGAGTCCACCTACCTCCAGCGGCGGGAGCTGAGACGGCGAAGGGACCGGCCTTTCGGCCGATCCATCGCTAACCCTGCGTGCGTGAGCGGATTATCCGCGCAGGTTGTAGAATGCGGCGCGGCCCGGGTAGATCGCGGATGCGCCCAGTTCTTCTTCGATCCGGAGCAGGCGGTTGTACTTCGCTACGCGCTCGCTTCGGGCGGGTGCGCCGGTCTTGATCTGGCCCGCGTTGACCGCCACGGCGATGTCGGAGATGGTGGTGTCCTCGGTCTCGCCGGAGCGGTGGCTGATGACGGCGGTGTAGCCCGCGCGCTTCGCCATCTCGATGGCGGCGAAGGTCTCCGTCAGCGTGCCGATCTGGTTGACCTTGACGAGGATCGAGTTGGCGGTGCCGGTGTCGATGCCGCGCTTCAGGCGCTCCGTGTTGGTCACGAAGAGGTCGTCTCCCACCAACTGCACCTTCTTGCCGATGCGGTCGGTCAGGAGCTTCCAGGTCTCCCAGTCATCCTCGGAGCAGCCGTCTTCCAGGGAGATGATCGGGTACTTGTTGACCCAGCTTTCCCAGAGGTCGACCAACTCCCCGCCGGTGAGGGTCTTGCCCTCGATGGGGAGGACGTACTTCCCGTTCTCGTAGAGCTCGGTCACGGCGGCGTCGATGGCGTACATCACGTCAGTGCCAGGGGTGTAGCCCGCCTTTTCGACCGCTTCCGTGATGATCTGGAGTGCCTGCTCGTTGCCGCCGAGGCTGGGAGCGAAGCCGCCCTCATCGCCGACGGTGGTGGCGAGCTTGCGGTGGTGCAGGACGCTCTTGAGGGAGGCGTAGATCTCGGCGGAGATGCGTAGGGCGTCCGCGAAGCTCTCCGCAGCCACCGGCATCACCATGAATTCCTGGAAGTCGGTGGAGCCTTCCGCGTGCTTGCCACCATTCAGGATGTTCATCATCGGGACGGGCAGTTCCCGCGCCTGGACGCCGCCCAGGTACTTCCAGAGCGGCATTCCGAGGCTGGCCGCCGCCGCACGGGCCGTGGCGAGGGAGACGCCGAGGATGGCGTTGGCCCCTAGCTTCGCTTTGTTGGGGGTGCCGTCCAGCTCCAGCATCGCTTCGTCGATGCCCACCTGGTCGAGGGAATCGGAGCCGGCGAGGGCGTCCGCGAGCAGGGTGTTGACGTTCTCAACCGCCTTGAGAACCCCCTTGCCGCCGTAGCGCTTCTTATCGCCGTCCCGCAGTTCGACCGCTTCGTGGGCACCCGTGGATGCGCCGGAGGGAACGGAGGCGTAACCGACGACGCCGCTCTCCAGTTCGACTTCGACCTCGACGGTCGGGTTGCCGCGGGAGTCGAGGATCTCTCTTGCGCGGATATCTTCGATGATCGTAGACATGGTGTCTGTCCTAAGCCGGACCAACGCCCGGCGGAAAAAGGGGGAGCAAAGCTCCGCATTCAGGGCAGGGGAACGGAGGAGAGGCCGATTGGTGTAGCCGCCCCGACTTCCGAGGCGGGCGACCCGCTCCGCTGACCTGCCGACACCTGCACGGCTAACCGTGGATGCCGTGGAGTGATATCCCATCACGGCGGTTCATTTCGGATTTCGGGCTTCGGATGTCGGATTTAAGCGTAGCTGGCGGGGCGGTGGCCGTGAGAAGGATGGGTTGCGAGCGGCAATGCCCGGCAACGGCTGAACCCGATGCCTATTCACGCGAACCCCGCTCTGCGGGCTGGGGTCAGTGCGGCAATCCGCGCTCCGCAGTCCGCAACCGAGATCATTCGGTGCGGGCGTCTCGTAGGTACTTGACGTGGCCGTCCAGGAAGAGGCGGTTGCGCCCGCCCATGTGGACGCCCTTGCCTTTGAGTGCTGCTGGGGCGGTCGGGATGGTGCGGGGGAAGTAGGGGTCGACAGCCATCTCCGCGTCGGCTGGGCCATTCGGGATGCCGGCCTGCGGGTTGTTGGCGGCGGCGAGGTCCGAGGAGGCCTGGAGGTCGGACTTGCCCCAGAAGTTGTCCAGCGGCACGGGCGCGTCAGGGCGATCGAAGCGCCAGAGCCAATAGCGAGTCACGCGTTCCGGGCGAGTGGGATCGTATCCCTGGGTCACTTGGGGAGCGGTGCCCATCGCGGAGCCGGTCACGCTGGGACAGCTCCAGAGGCCGTCGTTCTTGATGTACGGGTCGAGCACCAGGGCGGCCCATCCGCCGCGCGGGTCCGAGGGCGGCCAGGTGGTCCAAGGCTTGTAGCCGCCGGGAAGCGACAACTTCAGGTCACGCCGGTCTGGAAGCAGCTCATCGTAGTCCTGGGCGTACATCTGGAACGCGGTGCCGATCTGCCGCAGGTTGCTGGAGCACGAGGCCTTGCGGGCAGCTTCCCGCGCCTGGGCGAACACGGGGAAGAGGATCGCGGCCAGGATGGCGATGATGGCAATCACCACGAGCAGCTCAATCAGCGTGAAGCCGCGTCCGCGTCCCGCAGGTGGAAAGAGCGCCATTCTTGAATTGCGAGCAGAGTGCGGATGCATGGGTCTGTGGCAGCGTGCGACCCTACTCTACCATCATGCGGTGAGATCGTCCTGAGGCAGCATCTGGAACCGGAGGCCTTGATCGTCTCCCTGGCTTCCGCTAACCCCTGTTATCTATCCCGTAATCTGCTTTGCGTCACGGTCAAGGAGTTGCTGATTCCGAGTCGCCAGCGGGATCTTTCGGATTTCCCAGGGCGTTGCCCTGGGCTAGCATAGGCCGCCCCTTCAGGACTCGGTTCGACTGGTCGATCTGCGGAGCTCACGAACCTCGATAGCTTTGACCGAGAGCTGGTAAGGCGACGATAACGATGCAATTCAGGCGAGCGGAATCGGAACTGAACGACCAGCACTGTTCGCTGAAGGTAGTGGACAACCGCACGAGCGGTGCGGAGAGGCTGAGCTTCGACTGGTTCCGGACACGAGAGGCAGAACGACTTTCCCGCCGCGGTAAGGTCCTCTCCATATTCCACGGAGCTTCCTGCTTCGCGACGCACGTAGGGAAAGTCACGGTTGCGCTTGGTCTACTGGGGTTTCCCGCAGCGATAGTGATCGGCTTCGTGCGTCCGCCTGCGGACCCCGGTTTCCTTTTCGACGTCTGCATCGCTGGCCTCGGAGTAGCTTCCTTGGGTGGGCTTCTCTGGGCGATGACCCTCTACAGCAGCACGCAGCTGCTATACCGGGTGCGAGACGAATACGAAGCGGCCGAGGGCATGCTGAAGGAGCACATTGCCTTGAATGTGCCTCAGCCGGAGATCCGGGACGATAGCCTCTAGTGCGCGTGGCCCGGCGGCATCGCTTCCGAGTATCCCAAAGGACGCGGAGGGCCTGGGAGATCCTTTGCGATGACACAGCGGTTCTGGACATTGCTTGGGGTGCTGACCGCCTGCGTCGTCACAGCCGCGCTGGTGAGTGGGACCACTGCGGACCAGGTGGCGCGCTCCCTGTCTCGAGAGCGTTTGGTCAGCGGTTACGTGATCTCGCTCCTCACCGTGATCTGGCTCTTGATTCTCGGGCGACAGGCCCGGGAGCCGAAGCGCCAGGCCGCTCTCGCACTCGCAATCGCACGCGGTGACGCGGTGGCGATTGGGAGGGCGCTTCGCAAGGTCAACGTGAACGGGAGCGCAACTGGCTGCACCGCACTGGCTCGCGCGACGTTCCTGGGCCGGATCGAGATTTGCCGCCAACTGCTCGATGCGGGTGCCGTCCCCGACGCCGCGAACTACCGGGGTTACAACGCTCTCTGCGCCGCAGCAGACGTGGGCCAAGTCTTGATTGCCCACCTATTGATCCAGGCTGGCGCCAACCCTTCGCACCAGATGCGGCTTCACACGGCGGAGCAAGTTCAGATGGCGCGGCTGGACCCCAGTGCGGATCCGGAACTGGGAGGCTGCACGCCGCTCATCCTGGCAACGGTTGGCGGACACCACAACTTGGTAGACCTCTTGATCCTGGCGGGAGCTGATCTCGAGGCCGAGGCGGACGAGGGCGAAACCGCGCTCTCCCTCGCAGCGGCCGTTCGACGCGTGTCCGTGGTGAGTCAGCTACTCTCGGCGGGCGCCGACCCGAACCACGCCAACGCCGCTGGCCGCACCCCACTCATGGTCGCCGCGAGCACCGGAGCGAAGAACCTCTGTCGCGCGCTCATCGATGCCGGTGCCACCCTTGACGCGAAGGACAGGGAGGGCCGAACGTTCACAGACTACCTGTCCGCCTCCTCGGGAGTGGCGGCCGCTCCACGAATGCCCAGCGGCTTCCGCCTGTCGCCGCCCTTGAGCGGCGTTCGTCCAATCGGCACAGGCTCCGGCTGATCGTGAAGCTTCATGATCAGCCGTGCTGGTGCCCACCTAACTGCGCAGGCTTCAGATACCAAGGACCGCTTTGGCGATCAGGAAGTAGATGATCAGGCCGGTGGCGTCTACCAGCGTGGAGATGAAGGGCGTGCTGGCCACCGCCGGGTCCGCCTTGAGCACGCGCGCCGTGATCGGGATGAGTGCGCCGACGCAGGTGGACCAGGTGCAGACGGCGACAACCGCCAGCCCCAGGACCGTGCCGATGGCAGGACTCTTGGAGACCGCCCATCCGCCGGTGAAGGCGACCAATCCGAGTATCAGCCCGAGCACCAGCCCCGTGAGCGCCTCGCGCATCAGCACGCGACCTGCGTCGCGGCCACGGATCTCTCCCAAAGCGATGCCGCGTACCACGGTCATGACGGTCTGGGAACCGGCGTTGCCCCCGGTGCCGATCAGCAGCGGGATGAAGAACGAGAGCACCACCAGATGCTCCAATTGCGCCTGGAAATGCTTCAGCACCTCGCTGGTGAGTGACCCCGCCACGAAAAGCAGCAGCAGCCATCCGATCCGCTTCTTCACCGCGCTGCCCACGCGGCCGGCCCAGTAGCTCGACTCGGCCTCTTCGTCGTCACCGCCGGAGACGGCACCCATCCGGAGCACGTCTTCCGTGCCTTCCTTGATGAGCACGTCCACCAGGTCGTCCACCGTCACCACGCCCAGTAGGCGGCGGTGATCATCGACGACCGGCAGGGCGCTGAAGTTGTAGCGGCTGATGAGGTTGGCGGCTTCTTCCCGGTCGGTGTTGGCGGTGATCATCACCACGCGGGTCTGCATCAGGTCGCCCAGGATGGCGTTCGGCTCCGCTTCCACGAGTTCGCGGAGGGCGATGACCCCCACCAGTTGGCCGTCCTCATCCAGCACAAAGGCGTTGTTTGTGTAGGCGAGTTGCGCTGCGCCCCGGCGGAGGTAGCGGAACGTCTCCGCGACCGTCATCTCCGGCCGGACGCGGGCAACCTGCCGCACCATGAGCCGACCGGCGCTGGAGGGAGCGCAGCGGCGCACCGCTTCCATCTGCTCCGCATCCTCCGGCGAGGAGAGCGCGAGGACTTCGGCCTGGCGCTCGTCGTCCAACTGGCTGAGGAGCTGCGCGGCGTGCTCCACCGGAAGGCGGTCGAGAATCTGGGCCACGCTCGCACCCGAGAGGCGGTGCAGAAGGCCGGAGCGGAACTCGGAGTCGCCGCTGAGCAGCACCTGGGCGGCCATGCTGATCGGCAGGGCCTGCACCACGCGGAAACGCTCGTCGTGCTCCAGGCTTTCCAGGGCTTCGGTGACTTCGACCGGATGCAGCGTGAGGAGCTGCAAGGCGAGCGCGCGTGCGCCGTCCCGGTCCAGAACATCGCGGACAGCCATGGCAGGCGCCACGGGCAGTGCGAAGGTCATTTCGGCCTCCCTCGACTTCAGTCGGAGAGCACAGCCGCGCTGCGCTCTCCGTCACATTCCGTTGTAAGGCCGGCACCCTCGGGTGCTGGCCGATCTGGAAAGTGCGAGAAGAGAGGCCGTACAAACAAAAGCCCCGGTTGAGCCGGGGCGAGGACGCGTGATGAGGCTGACACCTCAAGCGCGGACGAGCACCCCGCTCATCCAATACCCGCACTGGTTGTCACCGTACCGTTGGGTACTGTCTGCGTCCACGTTGGATCCTCGGCTGCCGGCCAGTCAGCGAAACGCCACTCCGTAGTGAGCTTCGCCCGCGAGACCCCTTTGGCATCAGCTCCCATTAGCCGCTGCCGGGTCCCGTTTCCGGGAGCCATCCAAGCTTTTCGATCTTACCACCGCAGACGAGGCAATTCAACCTCGCCATCTGGCCCATTTGCCGCAACATACCCGGTGCGCCCCGGAGGTCAACCCACCGAATCCGCGTTCTGTGGCTGCGAGTCATCCGAACGGCGGAGAAAGGCAGCCTATGGGCGTCCGGAGCAGTCGCCGACAAAGGAAGTGGCTGACCCGCAAGCCAACGGTCGCGCAGCACTCGACATTCGCCTATGCGTAAGATCATCCCCCTCCTCGCCTGCCTCGGCGCCGCTCTGCCCATCCTTCCGGGCTTCGCCACCCCCGACGAAGAGCCGGCCGAACCGCTATCTCCCTCGCTGCCCGCCGTGAAGGTGCGGCTCGCGAGCCTCGGTTCACCTTCGCAGGTGACACTGCGGCCTACCGGCGCGGCCTCGGCCACCAGCCCTGCCGGCGAAGCGGTTGAGATCTCGGACAACGGGATGGTGGTGGCAAGTGCCGGAGGGAAGCTCCAGGTCGGCGACCAGCGCTTCACCTCGCTGCGTGTGCGCGGAGACGCGGTGTCGCTCCAGGTCGGCCGGCTCACCCGGACCTATCCGGGAACGCTGATCCTCACGGCGGGCGCGAGCGGAATCTCCGTCAGCAACGAGTGCGAGTTGGAGCGCTACACGGAGGGCGTTCTCGCGGGCGAGTGCCCCGCGCTCTTCCATCCCGAAGCAATCAAGGCGATGGCGGTGGCGGCGCGCACCTACAGCTATCGGAAGGCCTTCCTCGGCAAGAACGACCTTTGCGACACCACCCACTGCCAAGTTTACCTGGGCACCGGCGGGGTCCGACCCACCATCCGCGAGGGGGTGCGCCAAACCGCCGGACTCTGCGCCCTCTACCAGGGCGAGGTCATCGACGCGGTCTACAGCTCTGACTGCGGAGGAATGACCGAGGGGCCGGAAGACGCCTGGAAAGGCGGCAAGGCGATCCCCTACCTACGCCCGGTCCTGGACGCGCCCGAAGAAGGTGCCGAGCCTTACTGCGCGGTGAACCGGTCGCACAAGTGGGCCGTCAACCTCACCTGGACCCGTCTCAAGTCGTTGGTCGGAAAGGCGATCAACGACCTGACGCTGGATCTCCTCGACTTCACGGCGAGTGGCCGCGTGAAGCGCCTCTTCCTCGGCCCCGAGTCCGCCGGTGATGAGGATGTCAGCTCAATGATGGCGATGTTGGCACCCACCAAGAAGCCTGCGGCAGGACGCGTAATCACTGGAGCACAATGGCGGCAGATGCTGGGGACGTCCGTAGTCCGCAGCCTCAAGTTTGAAGTGAAGGCGACTCCGCAGGGCGTGACCCTCAACGGACGCGGGTACGGTCACGGCGTGGGGCTCTGCCAGTTCGGCGCGAACGGGATGGGCAAGAGTGGCGCGGAGTTCCGCCAGATCCTTGGCCACTACTACACCGATGTCGAAGTGACGCCGGCTCCCACCGTCGCAGCAGCGCGCGAGGTGCTGGTCCGCAGCCGGATGTCGTCGAACGGCAGATAGCTTCCGTCCGTATCCTCGCCCAGCCTTTACCCTGCGTGGGGCGCGTGGTACCATGCGCCCATGCAGCTTCCACCGGATACGCAGGTTGTAGTGATTGGCGGCGGGCTGGCGGGCACGGACGCCGCCTGGTCCGCAGCGCGTGAAGGGGTGAAGGTCGCTCTTTACGAGATGCGGCCCACCCGCCCCACCCCCGCCCACCGCACGGGCGACCTGGCCGAATTGGTCTGCAGCAACAGCCTGAAGAGCAACCTGCCGCACACCGCCGCCGGGATGCTCAAGGCCGAGATGCGGATGCTCGGCTCCCTAGTGATCGCCGCCGCCGACCGCTCCTCCGTCCCTTCCGGCGGGGCCCTCGCCGTTGAACGTGAATTGTTCGCGCGGGAGATCACCGCCGCCATTGCCACCCATCCGAACATCACGCTGATCCGGGATGAAGTCCCACAGATTCCCGAGGGGGTGCCGGTGGTCGTCGCCACGGGGCCGCTCACCTCGGAGGCGCTGGCCGCCGACCTCCAGCGGATCACCGGTCGCGAGGAGCTGTACTTCTACGATGCCGCCTCCCCCATCATCGACGCGGAGAGCATCGACCGGGCCATCGTCTTCGAGGCGGCACGGTGGGGCAAGGGACAGGAAGACGGAAGCCCCGGCGGCTACCTGAACTGCCCGATGGACAAGGATGAGTACGACCGCTTCCGCGAGGCCGTCCTCGGCGCAGAGCTGGCTCCTCTGCACGACTTCGAGCCGTTGAAGCTTTTCGAAGGCTGCCTCCCGGTGGAGGAATTGGCACGACGTGGTGAGCGGACTCTCGCCTTCGGCCCGTTCAAACCGATTGGGCTCACCGACCCGCGAACGGGGCGACGGCCGCACGCCGTGGTGCAGCTCCGGCAGGAGAACCGCTCCGCGACCCTCTACAGCATGGTCGCCTGCCAGACCCGGATGAAATGGGGCGACCAGACGCGCATCTTCCGCATGATCCCGGGCCTCGAGAACGCGGAGTTCGTCCGCCTGGGGGTGATGCACCGGAATACCTACATCCACAGCCCCGCACTTCTGGACGCCACCCTGGCGCTGCGGGAAGACGTGCGCGAACGTGCTGGCAGAGAGGCGCCCCTCTTCTTCGCCGGACAGATCACCGGTGTGGAAGGCTACACGGAGAGCGCGGCCAGCGGCATCCTCGCCGGGATGAACGCCGCGCGAGCCGTTCTTGGCAAGCCGCCCGTGCAGCTTCCGACCGAGGGGATGATCGGCGCACTCATGGACTACGTTGCCCACGGGCCGCAGGACAACTTCCAGCCCATGAACAGCAACCTCGGCTTGCTGCCTCCCATCGAGCCGCACATCAAGAAGAAGGACGAGCGCCACGCAACACTGATCGCGCGAGGCGTGGCGCGGATGCGGGAAGTGGCAGTGGAACTCGGACGAATGGCGCCGGAAGCCGTAACTGAGATTGAGCCGGAGGCCGTCGCTGTCTGAGCTGCCGATCATCCTTGCCTCCGCTTCCCCTCGGCGACGGGAACTCCTGGCCCTGCTCGGGTTGCCGTTCGAAGTGGTGCCCTCAGCCTATGAGGAGCCGTCGCCGGAACGTCACCCGGACCCGGCGGCGTTCGCGGAGCACCTGGCAGCGGAGAAAGCTCGGGACGTAGCCAGGAGTTACCCGGGCCACCTGGTGGTGGGCGCGGACACGGTCGTGGCGATGGGTGACCGGCTCTACGGCAAGCCCGCCGATCCGGACGATGTCGTTCGGATGCTGATGGAGCTGTCAGGCAGAACGCATACCGTATTCACGGGCGTGGCGCTGGTGCAGGGCAGCGCGGTCGTGGCGTTCAATGTCCGCACCGAGGTTACCTTCCGCTCCCTCATGGAAGCGGAGGCCCGCGCTTATGCCGCCACCGGTGAGCCGATGGACAAGGCGGGCGCCTACGGCATTCAGCGGTACGGGATGCTGTTGATCGAGAAGGTCCACGGAGATTACCCCAACGTGGTGGGGCTGCCTCTGGTTGAAGTGGCGCTCCGGCTCCGGGCGCGGGGTTACCCGGTGCTCGGACTGCCAGTGGACTGAGCCGTAGTTATGCCGCACAACGAATACCGCTCCACTCCGGCCTGGCCGTACCACATCTCCTGCGGCGGGGTCGTCTACCGAGAAGGGCCAGCAGGAAGGGAGTTCGCGCTCCTGGTGCGGCATGGCGGCAAGCGCGGCTCAAGCGCCGATAGCTGGCACCTGCCTAAAGGAACGCTCTCTCGCGAGGAGACGCTGGAGCAGGCAGCGGGGCGCGAGATCCGTGAGGAGAGCGGGCTGGACGTGGAGGTCGGAGCATACCTGGGTGCGATCCACAGCCGGTTTACGCACCCGCGTCGGAAGCACTTCATTGAGAAGACCACGCACTACTTCCTCTGCCAATGGACCGGCGGCACGGCGGCTATGGACGACGAGCATGACGCGGTGGAGTGGAAGTCGGCACCGGAGGCGTTGGCGCTCCTTGCACAGGTGCCCAAACAGGAGGGAACGATGCTGGAGCGTGCGGCCCAGTGGCTCGAGGAGAGGGCCGCTTGACCACTTCCCGTGGCCGGCACCTACTGGCATCACGAATGCGCCTGCCGATATACTGCCAGTACGTCGAAAAGGATGGTCAGCCATGAGTATCCCTGCCACCACCGTCAATGCGGCCGATATCGAGTATCCGGACTGCGATGGAAACCCCGGGTCGGACAACACGCTCCAGTGGCAGTGGATGGTCTCCATCAAAGAGAACCTGGAAGACCTCTTCCGGGACGACACTGACGTCTTTGTAGCGGGCGACCTGCTCTGGTATCCCGTGGAAGGATCCAACACCATCCGCTGCGCCCCGGACATGATGGTGGCCTTCGGTCGGCCCAAGGGGTATCGCGGCTCCTACATGCAGTGGCGGGAAGGCGGCATCCCTCCGCAGGTCGTCTTCGAAATCCTGTCACCCGGCAACCGTTATGGCGAGATGATGAACAAGGTGCTCTTCTACGCACGTCACGGCGTGGAGGAGTACTACATTTTCAATCCAGACACTGGAGAGCTTGACGGACTGCTCCAAAGGGAAGGTTCGTTCCATCCGGTGAGCACGATGCAAGGATGGGTCAGCCCTCGGCTGGGCGTCCGCTTCGAGACGATCGGCAAGGAACTCTGCATGTTTCGACCGAATGGCCAGCCGTTCATGTCGTTTATGGAGCTCTCGCGGCGAGTTGACGCGGCGCAACGTGAGGCTGCGGATGCTCGACAACGTGCCGAGGAGTCGCAGCAACGGGCGGAACGGTTCGCGGCGAAGCTGCGGGAGCTGGGTGTCGATCCGGACGCCTGAAACTTAGCGATGCCCAAGTACCTTCCGATCTGCCTCAACCTGGAGGGCCGGCCCGTCCTGGTGGTCGGCGGCGGGAACGTGGGGACGCAGAAGGTCGCCGATTTCCACGAGTGCGGTGCGCACGTGACGGTGGTCAGCCCGGTTGCCAGTCCGGCCATCCACGCGGCGGCGGAACGCGGCGAGGCTGCCCTCCACCTGCGTCGGTACGAGCCGGGGGACGTCGACGGAATGTTCCTGGTGATCGTGGCGACGGACGACCCTGTGACCAACGCCGCCGTCTTCGCGGAAGCGAGCGCCAACGGGCAGCTTGTGAACGTCTGTGATGATCCGCCCAACTGCAACTACATCTTCGCCTCCAAGATTGAGCGGGGCCCACTGACCGTCTCGATCTTCACGCACGGCACCGCCCCGGCGTTCTCCCGAAGGGTGCGGCGGGAGCTGGAGGCGTGGCTGGGCGAAGAGTACGCGGAACTGGCGAGCCTCCTTGCCGAGATTCGGCCCCGCGTGAAAGCGCTGGAGGGCCTGACTCAGCCAGACCGCCAGCGTATTTTCGAGCGGATCATCTACAGCGAGGCGCTGCTCCTCTTCAGGGAAGGCCAGGCAGCAGCAGCCCGCGCCCTGGCCGAGCGCATCATCCGTGATGAGCTGCACGTCATAGAACACGGAGCGGAAATAGAACGCGGATGACGCGGATTTAGCGGATCAACGCGGATCAGTCGAAGCGGGCTGAATGGGCAGTTCCGGGCAGTTCCGGGCAGTTCCGTTTTGACCTGGAAGTCCCATCTCCAACTCTGATCCGCGCAAATCGATTAAATCCGCGTCATCCGCGTTCTAATTTCTGGCCGCTCCGCGTTCTATTCTCTGGCTAAAGCACCTGGCTTCGCAGGTACTCCCGGAAGTCCGGGCCGAACTGCGGGTCCTTGAGCATGAAGCTGACCATCGCCTGGTAGTAGCCGAGAGGCTCTCCGGTGTCGAGGCGCTCTCCTGTGTAGGCGCAGCCCGCCAGGAGACCGTGACCGGCGATACGGTTGAACGCCGCCGTCAGGTAGAACTCGCCGCCCGGATGGATCTTGTACTCCTCTTCGAGCGCGTCGAAGATCTCCTTGGTGAGCAGGTACCGGCCGATGGAGATGTAGCGGGACGGCTCCTGGCCGACCGGCGGCTTCTCCACCAGCGCCGTCACTCCTATCGGATCCGAGCCTGACTCGACCGCCGCCACGCCGTAGCGGGAGATGTCCTCGCTCTCCGGGCGCTCCTCCAGGGCGAGCACCGACTTCCCGGTCTTCGCGTGGACGTCCAGCAATTGCCGGGCCAGGGGCGTCTCTCCGAAGTGGAGGTCGTCCGGGAAGCTGAGGACGCACGGGTCGCCGCCGGCGAACTCGCGTGCGAGGAGAACAGCGTCGCCGGTGCCGCCCATCTTCTGCTGCCGCATGAAGTAGAAGCGGATGTTGGCCGGCGGCATCACCTTGGCAAGGTTGGCCGCCTTGTTCTCGCGGGTGAAGACCGCTTCCAACTCCGCTTCGCGGTCGTAGTAGTCTTCCAGCACCTTCTTGCGGCGGGAGGTGATGATGAGGATGTCCGTGATGCCGGAGTCAATGTATTCCTGGACCACGTAGTCCAGCGCCGGCCGGGTGCCGAGCGGGAACATCTCCTTGGGAATGGTCTTGGTGATGGGCAGGAAGCGGGTGCCGTATCCGGCGGCGAGGATGATGCCTTTCATCGGGGCCCTTCTGTGGGAGTGGCCGGCCGCGCCAAGTGCGGCAGGCTGGGTCAAGGGAGGTCTTCAAGCAGCGGCTGGGGCTGGGGACGATCCGAAAGGTTCAGCGCCCGGTCCAAGAGGGCCAGCAGCGCGCTGGACCGGTCAACGGGGCGCTCCAGGTTGCGGGCAACTTCGAGGGAACGGTCGGGGTTGGTTGGCCAGAGGGCCACGGCTGCGGCGGTCAAGGCTTCGGCTCGCTCCCGGCGGTCCGGGATCTCCGGTGCGAGGCCGAGGACCAGATCCGGCGCGACCGGCGCCACCGAGCGGGAGTATTCCCCCATCGCCGGGCAGTCCACACGCTCGCGCAGGTAGCTGGCCACCTGTTCCAGCAAGGCCCTGCCTTCTTCCTCGTCTACCTTCCGGATTGCGAGGGCAGCATTGAGCATACCGTCTGAATCGAGGCCAGTTTGCGACTGCGCGTACCAGGTGCGAAGCGCAGCAAGTGCGCGGGGTGGGTCAAGGTGCTGCATCAGTCGCGCCGCGTCCGGCAGTCCGAAGACGCCCGGCACCCGCATGTCATCGCCTTCGCAGCGACGCAGCACTTCCTCGAGTACCGCCTTGACCGGGGTGAGGTCGAGGAATTCGGATGCGTCGGGTCGGAAGACGACGTCCAGGACGTGGACGTGCTCCCACATCGCATCCAGCTTGAGCGCCTCCTCCATCGCTTCCTGAAAGATGGTGGCGGCCTCTTGCGGGAATGATTCGGCCATCTCCCCGGCGAGCACGATGCGAGAGACCACGTGCTGGACCGGCTCATCAGCCTCACGTGCGGCAGCGAGAGCATCCTCGAAGATGCCGCGCGCCCAATTGCGGTCCACCGGTGCCAGTGCCGCAGCAATTCCAGTCCACTGCAGGCTCCGGAGCTGGTGGCCGGCGCTCTTCTCTGCGCTTTCCC
Organism: Actinomycetes bacterium; assembly: GCA_031426395.1. Classification (GTDB taxonomy): domain Bacteria; phylum Armatimonadota; class SYMT01; order SYMT01; family SYMT01; genus JANPLG01. The sequence continues at coordinate 846 of JANPLG010000598.1, read as the reverse complement.
AGGCTCGCTTGAAGAATTCCCGCGCACGGTCCGGGTCAAGGGTGGCGAATGCCTGCCCCATGCGGACCAGCGCTTCCGGGCCGCGCATATGCTCCACCATCACGGCATCCGCCTCCGCCGCAGCGAAGAGGCGATTCCGCAAAGCCGCATCATCCGTGCGCTGGACGATCTGGAGGCGGACGTCCATTCGCGAGCCGGCGTCCATAAGCTGGTCGGCGAGTCCGGCGGCGTGCTCCGGTGCGGCCTCAGCGAGGGCGTTGGCGAGGAAGTGGCGGATGGGGTCCGGGTCAAGCAGGTTCTCGCAGTGAGCTTCGGCCTCGGCGAGAAGCTCGCGTCCCAGCGGATTCCCGAGGACCAGCAGCGCTTCACCGATCAGGGCGCAGCCCAATGCGGCAACCTGCTGGAACTCCGTATCTGGGTCGACGAGTGCCCGCACTTCTGCGGCAAGCGGAAGGATCAAGGCGACCGCCGCCTCCCGATCACGGTCAGCAAGGGTGATGGCGCTCTCGCAAAGGTCGTTGAGGACGCGGAGCCGGCCCTCAGCAGGGAGCTTCCGCGCTTCGGATGCCGCTTCCGCGAAGAGACGCGGTAGCTCCGCAACGTGCAGACGGGCTCCATCACGGCAGACGGTCATCCGCAGGCGGATGGCGTCGTCCAGGCTCTCCGGTAGCTCTGCGAGCTTCCTCGCTGCTGCGGCAGGATCGAGGGCGGAGAGCCGGTGCGCCCACGCCCACCGATGCCGCTCCCGGAGAACCGGGTGAGAGACGCTCGCGGCGACCTCCTCCCCTTCTGTGATCAGGTCGGCCACACCGGACGCGGAATCTGGCGCGCCAGCGGGCGCAATGT
>JANPLG010000597.1:0-8028 GCA_031426395.1 Actinomycetes bacterium | reverse complement strand
CCTGAGACGACGCTTCCGTACCTCAGGACCGGCGGAACCGCCGAGGTGACGCTGGACGCGATGCCGGGTCGGAACCTCTCCGGCGTCATCCGCAAGATCATTCCAGTGACAGAAGGGCAAGACAGATCGGTGCGACTGCGGATCTCACTGCCCCGCGTGCCAGAGGCGGTGGTGGGCGGCTTCGCTCGCGCAACCGTTCGCGGCTCCTCCGGCGATGCCAAGCTCGCCGTTCCGCGCCAGGCCCTCATTACCGACGACGGAACCACCAAGGTGTACGTCTACGACGGCGGCAAGGTGCAGCTCCGCACGGTCCGCGCGGCCACGGGCAGCGGGGAGTGGGTCGAGATCCAGAGCGGACTCCGAGACGGTGAGCGCGTGGTGACCGGGGGCGTTGAGGCACTTGCCGATGGCCTACAGGTACGTGTTGTCTCACGCCTGGCGTCGGTCACCGCGCCCGCTGAGTGAACCCATGGCCCCTCGACCTTTCCCGGTCCGCATGTGTCCTACACAGTTTTGAGCCCTCTTTCCGAAAGAAGTTAGCCTGCCATGCAAAAGCTAGCAGAGCTGTGCGTCAAGCGGCCCGTCTTCGCGACGGTGCTGACCCTGGCCCTCATCGTCCTTGGCCTCGCGTCTTACTTCCGGCTGGGCGTTGACCGCTTCCCGAAGGTCGACTTCCCCACCATCACCATCACCACCACGCTGCCCGGTGCCGCGCCGGAAGAGCTGGAGACGGAGGTGACGGACAAGATCGAGGAAGCGGTCAACACGATCAGCGGCATCGATCAGTTGCAGTCGACCACCTCCGAGGGTGTCTCCCAGGTCTTCGTGACCTTCATCCTGGACAAGAACATCGACGTGGCGGCGCAGGAAGTGCGGGACAAGGTCAACCTCGCCCTCACGGAGCTGCCGGAAGACATCGATCCACCCACCGTCACCAAGTTGGACCCGGACGCCACGCCGATCCTCTCCATCGCGCTTTCCGCCCCACGCAGCCTGCGGGAGCTGACGGAGTTCGCGGACAAGACGCTGAAGCGCCGCATCGAGACGGTGAACGGCGTGGGACAGGTGCTGCTGATTGGGGGCCGGGAGCGGCAGATCAACGTCTGGCTCGACCCGGAGAAGCTGCGCGCCTTTAACCTGACGGTCGCGGATGCGCAGCGCTCGCTGCAGACGCAGAACCTTCAGGTCCCCGGTGGGGCCGTGGAACAGGGTGCACGCGATCTGACCCTCCGCACTCGTGGCCGGGTGCTGAAGGTGGAGGAGTTTAACCAGATCGTCCTCTCCAACAAGGCTGTCCATCCGGTGACCCTGTCGGATGTGGCGGTGGTAGAAGATGGCGCGCAGCGCCTGGAAAGCTCCGCCAACGTCAACGGCACGCAGGCTGTGATCCTGAATGTGCGGAAGCAGAGCGGCACCAACACCATCGCCGTCATTGAGGCGGCGAAGGAGCGGCTTAAGGAACTGGAGCCACGCCTGCCCGCCGGCTACAAGATGGAGATTGTCCGCGACCAGAGCATCTTCATCGAAGGGGCGACTCACGCGGTGCAGGAGCATTTGGTGCTCGGCTCCTTCCTGGCTGCCATCATCGTCTTCCTCTTCCTGGGGAACTTCCGCTCCACCATCATCGCCGCCGTCGCCATCCCGACCTCCATCATCGCCACCTTCTGGCTGATGTCGGTGATGAACTTTACGCTGAACATCATCACCTTGCTGGCGCTGACACTGGCGGTCGGCATCGTGATTGACGACGCCATCGTGGTGCTTGAGAACGTCTTTCGATACGTGGAAGAGATGGGCATGAGCCCGCACGACGCGGCGATCAAGGGCACACAGGAGATCGGCCTTGCCGTTCTTGCGACTACCCTCTCCCTGGTGGCGGTGTTCATTCCAGTCGCCTTCATGGGCGGCATCGTCGGCCGGTTTATGAACGGCTTCGGCATCACGATGGCATTCGCGATCATGGTGTCGCTCTTTGTCAGCTTCACTCTCACGCCCTCGCTCTGCGCCCGCTGGCTGCGCGGCAAGCCGAAGGTCGAAGGCCAGGAGGTGCGGCACGCCCACCACGGCCCCGATCCGAGCAAGATGTCGTTCTTTTATCGGCCCATCGACGCGGTATACACCGTGCTGCTGACGTTCGCGATGCGGCGCCGGTGGATCATCGTGGTACTGTGCGGCGTGACGCTCTACAGCAGCGTTCCCCTGATGGGGATGGTGCCGAAGAACTTCCTTCCGAACGAGGACGAGAGCCAGTTCGAGGTCTCGCTGCGGGCGCCGGAAGGCTCCAGCATCAAGACCACGGAGCAGATCACCAATGAAGTAGCGGCGAAGATCCGCGCGCTGCCGCAGGTCCGCTACACCCTGGTCACCGTGGCCGGCGATGAGACCCGCACCGCCAACAAGGCCGCCATCTATGTCCGGCTCTCCGAGATGCACGAGCGCAAGCAGAGCCAGGAAGACATGATGGGGAAGGTCCGCAACGAAATCGTGGCCCCCTACGTGAAGAAGGGCCTTCGGATGGCCGTGGGTCAGGTTGCGGCGTTCTCCGGCGGCGGTATGGCGAACGCGGACGTGCAGTACCTGGTTGCCGGTCCGGAGCTGAAGCAACTCGCCGAGTATTCTCAGAAGGCGATGGAGAAGGTGAAAGCGTTGCCCGGAGCGGTGGACGTCGATTCCTCCCTGGTGCTGGGCAAGCCAGAGTTGGCAGTGCAAATCGACCGCGAGCGGGCTTCCGATCTTGGGGTGCAGCCGGCGGATATCGCCAGCACTTTGCGGCTGCTGGTGGGCGGCGACAAGGTCACCGACTTCCAGGAAGCGAGCGAGCAGTTCGACGTGCGGGTGCGGGCGCTGCCCCAGTACCGGGCGGACGCGGAAGGCATCCGGCAGATCACCGTGCCGAGCACCAAGTTCGGAACGGTGAGCCTGGACCAGGTGGTGAACGTGGTGGAGGGGGTAGGTCCCGCCGCCATCAACCGCCTCAACCGTCAGCGCCAGGTGACCATCACCTGCAACGTAGCCCAAGGCGCGTCGCAAGGTGAGATTGTGGCCCAGTTGGAGGGGGCGCTCAAGGATCTCGGGATGCCCGCCGGTTACAGCTTCGCGCCCATCGGGCAGAGCAAGGAGATCGGCAAGGCTTTCGCGGCGTTCATGTTGGCCTTCCTGCTCTCGCTGGTCTTCATGTATTTGGTGCTGGCCGCGCATTTCGAGAGCTGGCTCCATCCGATCACCATTCTGCTGGCGCTACCGTTGACGGTGCCCTTCGCGCTGCTGGCGTGCGTGCTCTTCGGCCAGAGCCTGAACATCTATTCGATGCTCGGCATCCTGGTGCTCTTCGGGGTGGTGAAGAAGAACAGCATCCTGCAGATCGACCACACCAACAAGCTGCGCGCGGAGGGGATGCCCCGCTACGAGGCGATCATCGCCGCCAATAGGGACCGTCTCCGCCCTATCCTGATGACCACCATCGCCTTCGTAGCGGGGATGCTGCCGCTGGTCTGGTCCAGCGGGGCAGGTTCCGCAACCAACAAGGCGATTGCGTGGGTCATCATCGGCGGTCAGACCTTCTCCCTTCTGCTGACGCTCCTCGCAACGCCCGTGGCATACTCCCTCTTCGACGATATCGCCAACAGCAAGGTGGTCGGCTTCGTCAAGAACGGGTTCCGGCGTGCCCCCAGGGTTGTCGAGGGCAGCGCTGTCTAGCAAGGAGCTTGGGCCGCTCTACTGAGCGAGCGGCCCATCCCTCCCCAGGTTCAATTCCCAGGAAGGGTGGTCAACCGCCACCCGCGAAATCTCGAGCGTAGCAATGAAACCCTTTAGGACTCTCCCCCAGATCCCCGCATTGGCGGCAGCGTTGGGTGCGGTGGTCGCCCTGGGAACGGCCGCTCCCGCCGCGGAGCCCATTGCCCCAGCAGGAAACCCCGCCGCCCCTAAAGCCCCGACCGGCGGAGGTGCGGCGGGTGCCCCGGCGACTCCCGCAACGGGTGCAACCGGATCAACTGGCGCAACAGGTGGCACCGGCACCGCAGCGGGGCCTCCGCGCTTTCCTGGCGGCACGGCTCCCATTCCGGCGATAGGGGAGGAGCGCGTGCGGCGCGTCTCCATTGACGAAGCCGTGCAGTCCGCGCTGCGCCTGAATCCGACGGTCGAGCAGCAGCAGGCGGCGATTCGGCGTGCCATCGGTTTCCTGGATGAGACGCGCGTGGCGCTGCGGCCGACCTTCTTCGGCAACGCCAACTTTTCGCTGCAGGGACCGATCGCCACTTTCTCCATCACCACGCCGCCCACCACGCCCGGCGGAGTGGCAAGCACGCAGAACATCGCTCTAGGCCGTGTCTTCACTCGCGGAGTCACGGTGAGTGGAAGCTACAGCCCGGACATCTTCGGATCACGGCTGGACAATCGGACGGCGGCACGGCGCGACGTGTTCGCCACGCGCGGCGGGCTGTACCAGGTCCAGAACGACCTCGTCTTCTCCGTTCAGAACCTCTACCTTGCGGGACTTCGGAATCAGGAACTGATCACCGTGGCGCGGGAAGCGATAGTCGCCGCGCAGGAGCAACTCCGGGTAGCCGAAGCGCAGTTCCGCGCCGGCACCGCGCCGGAGTTCGACGTGATTCGAGCGCAGGTGCAGGTGGCCAATCTCCGACAGACGGAGGTAACCGCAGGCGCGAACTACCGCCGGACGCTGGCGAACCTGGCCTCCACGCTGAGCCTGGAGCCGAACACGCGGGTGGAGCTTGATCCGGTGGCGCTGCCGCCGGAGCCGGACGCCTTGGCCATCGAGACCGCGCGGAGCATCACGGAGGGCAATGGCCTGGAGATCGGCAGCTTCAACACTCCGGCCAACCTGGAGACCGCCCTCCGCGAGGCGTTCAGCAATCGACCGGAGATCTACAGCGCGTTCTGGTCGCGCCGCGCCGCCGATGCCCGCGTGAGCGCCGCCCGCAAGGGCAACCGTCCGGTGCTCTCCTTTGATGCCGGCTTCCAGTACAACCCGGACGTCACCGGCTTTGCCGTGGTGAAGCGCACCTACAGCCTGGTGGCGAACGTGGCGATCCCGATCTGGGACGCCGGTCTCTCCCGGGCGCGTACTGACCAGGCTCGCGCCGATGTCCAGTCGGCTCAAGCCCAGATCCGTGCGGCGCAGGATGCCGTGACGCAGGAAGTGCGGACCTCCCTGCTGGACCTGGAAGAGAGCCGCGAACGAAGGCGGTCGGCGGCGGCGAACACGGCGCAGGCGCGGGAGGCGCTCCGGATTGCGCGGGTCCGATACCAGGCCGGCCTCGCACCCAACGTGGAGGTGACCGACGCCGAAGCCGCGCTGACCCAGTCCCGGAGCAACGAGGTGAACGCAGCTTACGACTACCTCGCGGCCCTGGCTAACCTGAACCGGAGCCTTGGCCGATATGCGGGTGACGCGCTGAGCAGGGCTACGGCAGTGCGGCCGTAGGTAATGGCAGGGTACGGGTGAGCGATGTACCGCTCACGATCTGTGAAGAAGCAGGCTGATGCATGGCAACGAAGACGGTCACTCCAGCCCTGGACGCGCGGCGGCGGTTGCTGCAGGCGGCGGAACGGCTCTTCGCGGAGAAAGGCTACGCGGCCACGTCCGTTCAGGAGATCACGGAGGCTGCGGACGTCAACAAGGCGCTGCTCTATTACTACTTCGAGGATAAGCACAGCCTCTACATGAGCCTGCTGGATGACGGTGTTGCCGAGTTCAGCGCCGTGCTGGACCGGGCCATGTCTGCGGACGGCAGCTACACCGACCGGCTCCGCGCCTTCGTGGCGGGGCACACCCGGCTGATGTGGCGGAGGCAGGACCTGCTGCGCGTGGTGCACCGGGCGATGATGTCGGGCGATATGGACCGCACCCGCCTGGAGGAGAAGTTCGAGCCGAACCTGGACCGCTTGGAGGCCTTTGTCCGTGAGGCGATGGAAGCGGGCGAATTCCGCGCTGTGGACGCGGAGATGGCGGCCCGGTCGATTGTCGGCATCACCATCAGCTTCGCCTGCTGCCAGGTGTACCACGGCGAGGAGTATGATGAGGACCGCGTCATCGACCACACCGGCGACCTGCTGATGCACGGTTTGCGTGCGGCATGAGGATGACCGGCAACTGGCGTCCGGGGACTTCGCGATCCGAATGCCCGCCCATCAATGTTAGGTGGGCCTGATCGAGCGATATCGCCGCTAGGACGCCTCAGCCATTGGTCCAGTCTTCGACCGTCAGCCCATGCATGCGATCGAAGTGGTCGACGTTCCTGGTAACAACGATCAAGCCACTGCTTAGCGCGATGGCGGCAATACGGCGATCTCTCCGCCCTTGTGTGCTTGGGAGCTTCCGGTACTCTGCTGCTGCGGCGGCGTCGAACGGGAGTATGGGAAGCGAACCAAGTACGTTGAGAATCGTGCTTGCCAGCTTGTAGAAAGTAATGACCCGTTCAGGGTTCAGCTCCCGTTGGAGCTTGAGATTCACTCCGTCAATCATCTCAAGAGCCACTACAACGCACGTCGCTATCGCACCCTCAGGCTGGCTCCCGATCTTTGCCTTAAGATCTGGAAACTGGTGGGATCGGCTGGTTAGGTTGGACAGCGTGTCCGTGTCGAGCAGGTAACGAGGGCTACTCACGCTCCGCTAGCTCGCGACTACGGTTGAATGCTTCCTCGACTTCCGCCCAGAGCGGTTCATCGTCGAATACGCCCGCAAACTTGGAAAGGCGGTTTGAAGCGGCTGAGCATGCATCAGCTACAATCAACTGAGTGGCATGCTGCTTCAGGTGTGGTACCAATACCTTGAACCGCAACACACGCTTTCGGCACGCACCCTGATTCAAGTTCGCCTTGACGACGGAGCGTGGGCCATCCACCTCTAGCGCTGTGACTGGGGGCAATGGGAACAAATGGCCTTGTTCCCGCCTGGCTCGTCCAGAATGCTTTTTCAGGGTGTGCGTTGACATCAATGCATCCGGCTTCTCTGGTGGCTGTTATCCATTCTACGCAAAAAGGCTTCCCCTGTCGAAACCATCCCGTTCTCATCGACGCTCTACGATTTGAGCACCGGCACGATGCCTCGCAGCAGCCGCATGGAGCTTTGCTACCCGAAGCCGAGCCACGTGGCGAAGTGGTACACCAGGGTGGCGCCGCCCCAGGCTAGGGCGGTCATGTAGGCCCATTGGAGTGCGGGCCACTTCCAGCTTCCGGTCTCGCGGCGCACCACGGCGAGGGTGCTCACGCACTGCATGGCGAGGACGTAGAAGACGAGGAGCGCGGCGGCGCTGGCGGGGGTGAAGCGGGGCTTGCCGGTGACCGGATCGCGCTCCGCCTGCATCTGTTCACGGACGGAGACCGCCTGCTTGTCGGCGTCGCCATCCTCCACGTTGTAGACGATGGCCATCGTGCTAACAAAGACTTCGCGGGCGGCGAAGGAGCCGAGGATGCCGATGCCGACCTTCCAGTCCATCCCGAACGGCTGAATGAGCGGCTCCAGCAGCCGTCCCGCCTGACCCGCCAGGCTACCTCGGAGGCGCTGTGCAGGATCCTGTTGCGCATTGCCCGGGAACTTGGTCGCCGCCCAGAGCAGGATGCTGATGGCGAGGATAACGGTCCCCGCGCGCTTGACGAACTCCGACGCGCGCTCCCAGGTCTGCGCGACCACCGTCTTCAACGAAGGCAGCTTGTACGGCGGCAGCTCGATCAGGAAGAGAGGTGCCTCACCCTTGAAGAGCGTCTTCTTGAAGAGCGCCGCCATCCCCAGCGCTGCCACCAGTCCCAGCAGATAGAGCGAGACCATCATCAGCGCTGGGACGGAGAGGAAGCCCCAGACCCTTGTCGTGGGGAAGAATCCCGCGATGAGCAGCGCGTAGACCGGCAGCCGGGCACTGCAACTCATCAGCGGGGCGACCAGGATGGTCACCATCCGGTCCTTCGGGTTCTCGATGGTCCGGGTGGCGAGGATGCCGGGAATGGCGCAGGCGAAGGAGCTAAGCAGCGGAATAAAGCTTTTGCCGTGCAGGCCGACCTTCGACATCA
>JANPLG010000596.1:0-3079 GCA_031426395.1 Actinomycetes bacterium | reverse complement strand
TCAAATGGAAGCACTTCAGCAGGCCGGTGTATCCCAGCGAGTACACTCTTCCCTCCGCAAGCACCGGGGTTGCCTGCGGCCGGACGGGGTCGCCGCTGTAAGTCTCTTGACCCTTGAGTCGCGCGATGGGGTAGCGGTGTTCCCAGACCGCCTTTCCATCCTCCGAATTGAGGGCGACCACAATCTCAACCGCTTCGTTCGGCTTGCCTGCCACCGGTTCGGAGTAAAGGGTGACGACTCGGCCGCCATCGGAGGCGACTCCCGAAGTGCCCGGGCCGAGTGTCCGCCGCCAGACGGTAGAAAACCCAAGAGAGGATTGGCCCGCAGTGCCCGCGCTCAACGGGAGCGCAGACAGGAGTGTGAGTGCAATCGTGAGACCCAGGCGTGGAGCAAGAACGACCATGTCACAAGACTTGGGTAGCTAGCAGGCATTACCGCTCCTTTATAGAGGGCAGCGCTCCGTTTCGTGACGCTTCCACCGCGCCATGACCCTCTACAGCAAGCCCAGGGGCTTATCCGGTGCCAAACAGGACCAAAGCCCAGTGGCTGCAAATCTCCCAGAGGCGCGGAGCCGCCCGGCATCGTGGCCGCCACTTCCTCCTCGGGTGGATGAGGGAGAACCTCACGTCTGGTTCGGAGGTGGCCTCAAGGCGGGCGGTGGTAGAGCGGGCCGTCTCTGGCCGCCCGGTTACCGAGGTGGAAGCTGTCTGGCAGGACGGACACCGGGCCGGGGACGGAGCCGCGGGGTGAGGGAGCGACGAGGTCGCAGAGCGCATGGGGGCGCGGGTTGCGTGTTGGCGGGGGTAGCGGGCAGGCCGGAGGTTGGCCCCCCTGCCCCCCAATTCTGGGGGAGACGACCGTTGTGGATGGACCGCTAAGCGGGAGGTGGTGCCGGTGCGGTGGGGTTGGGCCGGAGGTCGGCGGGGTGACGTGGAGACAGGCGGCTACCGTGATCGAACGCAGCGCGAGGCTGCTGGCTATGCGGTTTGGGGCGCGGGCACGATATGGGGGGCGGGCACGGTGGCGAGTGCGGGAGGTGCCGCTGTGCGGGGGCGCGGCTGAGCGGGAGCGAGGGGTTGGCCCGGAGGTTGGTCCTGCCCCCATCGCCCAGGGGGCACCGGGGGAGACGACTGTTGTGGATGGTTGGGCCGCCTGACGGGAGGGGTGCCGGGACGGTGGGGTTGGGCCGGTGGTCGGCGGGGTGACGTGGAGCCAGGGCGGCTACCGTGATCGAACGCAGCGCGAGGCTGCTGGCTATGCGGTTTGGGGCGCGGGCACGATATGGGGGGCGGGCACGGTGGCGAGTGCGGGAGGTGCCGCTGTGCGGGGACAGCTTCTCATTCGCGGGCGGCGGGCTGGTGCGGCGACCAGCCCCTACCGTGAGCGGGTGGTGGTTCGCACGGCAAGGATGGATTCTAGCCCGTCAGCAGCGAGCGGAGGACCGGTGCCCGTGAGGCGGCGATGAACTCGGGGTTTGGTCGGGCTAGCGGATGCCGCCGCTGACCTCGATGTTCTGGCTGCTGACGTAGGCGGCGAGGTCGCTGGCCAGGAAGAGGACGACGCGGGCGATGTCGTCCGGGAGGCCGAGGCGCGTGAGGCGACCTTCGTCCTGGAGCTTCTCCGGCTCCACGTAGCGGGTGGCCAGGTAGCGCGCGGTGCGGGTATCGCCGGGGGAGATGCAGTTGACGGTGATGCCGTGCGTCCGGAGCTGCGAGGCCAGGCAGCGCGTCCAGTGGATCACCCCGGCCTTTGCCACGGCGTAGATGCTGCCCTGCGGACAGGGAACCATGCCGGCGGAGCTGGCGATGCTGATGATGCTGCCCTCGCCGCGCTCCATCATCGGGTGGGCGACGGCGCGGGACATGTTCATGACGGAGACGAGGTTGCGGTCCAGCAGCACGCGGATGTCCTCGTCGGGGATGTCCACGCAGTCATTGGGGACCGGCTTGTTGCCGGATGCGCCGATATCGCCGCCCGCGCAGTTGACGAGGATGTCGATCCTTCCGAACGCAGCGAGGGCCTCGGCCGAGATCGCATCGGCGGCGGCGCGGGTGGTGAGGTCACCGTAGGCGATGATCGCCTTCCGTCCGAGCGCCTCGATGGAGCGGATCACTTCCGCGGGCGATGCCGCCTCGCCGAAGCGCGAGGCCTGCGCCTCATCGATGTCGTGAAGCACGACGTGCGCGCCGGACGAAGCTAGCCGCGTGGCGATGGCGCGCCCCAGCCCCCGCGTGCTGCCGGTGACCACGGCCACTTTGTTCTGGACCAACGGGCCGAACGGATCAGGGCCGATTGGATCAGCGAGAAGGGGGGTGCCAACCGATTCACTCATTGCCAGCTACTTTGCCGTTTACCGCCGCACCTGAACGGTCAGACGGCGAGCGGGGCCGCCCCCACCGGCAAGTTGGTTGGCCCCGAAGGCGTCCGTTCCCTTCCGCAAGCCTTGAACGGCATCAAGGTGCGTTCCTGGATCTGAGTAGTGCTTTGGGTTCAGGGTTCAGGGTTCGGGGTTCAGTCTGGGGCGGGAGGCTGCGACCTGCGGCCCTCATGGGTCGAGTGGCCTGTCAATCTAGGTGTCCTGCATAGCGGACCAATCATGATCACGTGCTTTCATGGGGAGTACGTCAGACCCATGGCCGCGAGGGCCAGGGCTGCCTGTTTAACAGTGCGGCAACAGACTGCCCATAATTCTGAATCCCACCCACCATCAGACGGCATCACTCGCTGCTCATCACTCGCTGCTCATCACTCCACGGAGTCACGTTGAAGGGCGCCGCGTTCGCCAGGATTGAAATCCTTGGGCCAGGTGGTGCCAAGCGGGCCGCCGGTGTAGAGCGCACCCGTGAGGTTCGTGCCGGCCAGGTTGCATTCGGTGAGATTCGCATCGCGGAGGTCCGCGCCACGGAAGTCGGCGTTCACCAGCCCGGCGTTCTTGAGGCTGGCACCGCGCAGGTTGGCGCCCCGGAAGATTGTGCCGCCGCAGTTGGTGAGGCGGAGGTTGGCGCCCTGCATGGAGGCGTTGGTCAGATCCGCACCATTGAGGTCCGCTTCCTCCAGGTTGCTGCCGTCCAGGCGCGCG
>JANPLG010000595.1:0-2863 GCA_031426395.1 Actinomycetes bacterium | reverse complement strand
GTATGAGACCGCGCTCCGGTACGCCACCGAGCGCCGCGCCGAGTCTCCCGAAGAGTCCGAGGCCGCCTTCAACTTCGTGATGACGTTCCTGGTGGAGATGGACGATCCCGGCCTGGTGCTGCTGCCCACGCATCGCCTGGTGCGCGCGTCGATGCCTTCCCCGGAAGAGCTCAAGGCGAAGCTCTCGCCCTTCTTCTCCCTGGAGGAGATCTCCCTAGCGGAAGCGGATCAGCTTGCCCACCGGCAGTTGGTGATCGCGCTTCGGGGCGGTCCGGTCTGGCGGCTCACGCTCACCGGTCTGGAGGCGGTCGCCCGCCTAGATGCGGCCGACCCGCAGCCGCACTCCGCAGCCTGGCACGATCTTGACGTGGCGATCCTGCACCGACTGGTGCTGCAGGAACTCCTGGGCATCCGGGAGCACGGCGAGATCGTCTACACCCGCGATCCCCAGGAAGCACGGGATGCGGTCACCACCGGCGACTTCACCGCCGCCTTCATCCTGCCCGCGCCCGACGTCTCCGAGCTGAAGTCCGTAGCCGGTGCCGGCGACCGCATGCCGGAGAAAAGCACCTACTTCTGGCCAAAGGCGATTACCGGCCTCGTGATCTACGGGCAGTAATTCAACATTCAAAATGCAAAATGCAAGGTCCGCAGGGGGTTGCGGTCTGGGTCTGCAGCGGCACCACGCTCAAGGCCTGGTCGAGCAGCAGTCACCCGGTAGCGGAGAGGCACACGATGTGCAATAGGTGTTGCGCGTGCGCGTCCCAAACGGACTGTCCGCAGCATCCAGGTGCGGAGCCTTGCATTTTGAATGTTGAATTCCGGTGAGGTGCACCTGCGACCCAAGGTTTGTGGGAGGGATAGGATGAGGGAGAATGCCGCTCTTTGAGTTTCGTTGCGAGGGCTGCCGCCGTCGGTTCACGCTGCTGGTGGGGATGACGGCGGAACAGCCTCAGCATGCCTGTCCGCGCTGCGGGAGCGGTAAGATCCAGAAGCTGGTCTCTCGCTTTGCCATTGCGCGGAACGAGGACGACCTTCTGGAGAGCATCACCGACCCCAGCAGCCTGGGCGACCCCGAAGATCCCCGCGCCATGGCGGACTGGATGCGGAAGGTGAGCCGCGAAATGGGCGAGGATATGGGCGACGACTTCGAGGAGTTGGTCGAAGAGGCGGCCCGTGAGGATGCTGGGGGCGGACCCTCAGATGACGCGGGCGGCCTGGGGATGGCGGACGATCCGGGCGGTTTCGGAGCGATGGGCGGCGGGGATGCCGCCGGATTGGAGTAGGCGATGCGTAGCCGCGAGTATATCGAGCAGAAGGCGGCCACGATGAGCCGCGCCCTGGAAGCTCTCGCCCCCTCCTACGACTGCGCGGACGACAATCCCATTGAAGCGTGCGGCAACCTTCCATCGGAGAGCGAGGTGCTCCGCGTCCTCGCCTTCCTGGACGATGTCTTCTATCCCGGCTACCGCTCCAGCCTGGACGCCAGCGCCCCCATCGAGACGCTCCTCATCGAGCGACTGGATGAGGCCTACGATCTGCTCCATCGCCAGGTGAAGCGCTCGCTGCCGTTGCGGCACCGACAGAAGTACGCGGACCCGGTTGCGCCGGACCATCGGTGTGATCCTGACATCCTGAGCCAGGAAGCGACGCGGGTGGTCGACGCGTTCTTCGCCCGGCTGCCGGAGGTGCGGGCGCTGCTGAAGAAGGACGTTCAGGCCGCCTACGCCGGTGACCCGGCCGCCTACAGTCGGAGTGAGATCATCCTGAGCTACCCCGGCATCCGCGCCATCACCACGCACCGGGTGGCCCACGAGTTGTACCTGCTGGACGTGCCGCTCATCCCCCGGATCATGAACGAGCGCATCCACGCCCTCACCGGCATCGACATCCATCCTGGTGCTTCCATCGGCGAGAGCTTCTTCATTGACCACGGCACAGGCATCGTGATCGGCGAGACGACGCTCATCGGGGACCGGGTGCGGATCTACCATGGAGTCACCTTGGGTGCGTATAGCGTGAAGCTGGACGATCTGGGCCAGCCGCTTCGCACCGGAAAGCGGCACCCGACCATCGAAGATGAGGTGGTCATCTACCCCGGCGCGACGATCTTAGGCGGCGATACGGTGGTTGGACGTGGGGCGGTGGTCGGCAGCAATGTCTGGCTGACCAAGTCGGTGCCGGAATACTCAAAGGTGGCCTACTCCCCTTCCGTCACGCTGAAGAACGGGCAGGCAGTGGCAAGCTAATCGATTGCCAAGAACTACTTTAGGCGGCGAATGGGAGAATGGGAGAATCGGAGAGTGGGAGACGAACTCCTTCGTGACCACTCCGATGAGGACCGGGGCGCTTCCACCTTATCGGTTGCAGGCGAACCCCTCTCCGTGCTCGCCGCCGAGATTCACGGATGCCAACGGTGCCCGCGCCTCACGGAGTACCGGGGCGCATCGCGCGAGAAATACCCGGACTACTGGTCGCGACCAGTCGCCGGGTTCGGGGACCCGGATGCGACCGTTGTACTTCTCGGGCTGGCGCCAGGGCTACACGGTGCGAACCGCCACGGGCGCGTCTTCACGGGCGATGACAGCGGCCGCTGGCTCTGGGGCGCTCTCCACGAACTGGGAGTGTGTAGCCTTCCCAACTCGCTGGGAACCGACGATGGAATGACGCTCAGCGGGGTGTGGGTGAGCAACGCCATCCGGTGCGCGCCACCTCAGAACCGCCCCACTCCGGTGGAAATCACCGTCTGCCGAGAGTTCCTGCAGCGAGAACTGGCTCTCCTCCCCAAGGTGCGCGTGGTGGTCGCGCTCGGCCGCATCGCCCACGAGACGTACCTACGGCACAGCGAACTCCGGCTGGCGGC
>JANPLG010000594.1:0-8662 GCA_031426395.1 Actinomycetes bacterium | reverse complement strand
CGTTGTCAGCGGGCTTCGGCGGCTGCATTTCGGCAGCCGCCGCCGCTCTGCTACCCGGCCGCTGGGACGCTACCGGGACCGGACTTTCACCGGCAAGCCGAACGAGGCTTGTCTGGACACACGCGACCGCCGAAAGTAGGTCAAGAGGTCGTGGCAAGAAGGAGCAAGGTTCCGATCTTGAAAACTCCGTCACCCTCGCCTGGCAATCTCCCTGCGAAGGTGCTCATGCTCTGAGGGGGTCCAGGCACGCCCGTCCCGCACCGGGGTAGCGACCCCATCGGCCGTCAACCACCTAACGGAAGGAGTCCCACGCCCGGGCCGAGTACAGCTGGACCCCCGAATGAGACGGTTTCCGCGCCCGGGACGGCCGCCGTCGAGGGTGACGACGACTACGAATGCGGAGACGAGTCCCTCATTGTGAGAGCCCTATCCCTTCGAATCCCCGCTACCTACAAAACGCGGTCACCCGTTCGGAGTTGGGGGTTAGGAGATGGGGGTTGGGGGTTGGGGGTTGGGCGCGGTCCCCGGCCACCGGTTCTCCCCCAGAATTGAGGGCCGGGGGCATGCCTCGGTTCAAGATGCACTCCTGGCAAGCGGTCGCCCTGCTACGCACGATCAACAGAGACAATCTCATTTCCGAGACAACCGGGATGTCACTCCCATCCCTGGAGTAAGTCAGGAACCGGGTCCTACTTCCGCTCCATAGTCAAAATCGCGCCGCGCATCGCAACAAAGGCTCTGGAAGTAAAACCGCTGAGCCGCGCAACGGATGCGCCCGCCTGGTGTCACATCACCCAGTCAAGCCGTGGGACTTCACGGTCGTTTTTACGTCAAGGCTCGGATCGCGCTCATGCTTCTATCTCCACGTCTCCTGCTCATCACCGCTTCCATGCTGCTTCCGGCTGGCATCGGCCAGGCGCTCGCAGCGCGGCCTGCGGCGGTGCCGAAGGGCGGTGGGCAGCCAGTCCCTGTATTCGAGACGGAGATCCGGCCGATCTTGAAGGCGTACTGCTTCGACTGCCACGGCGGCGAGGAGAAGATCGAGGCGAACCTCGACCTGCGCCTGAAGCGGTTCATGGAGCGGGGCGGGCAGAGCGGGCGCGCCCTGGTACCCGGCGACGCCGCAAAGAGCCTGCTGCTCAAACGGGTCAAGGGCGGCTCCATGCCGCCGGTCGGCAAGAAGGTGCCTGCGGAGCAGGTCGCACTCCTGGAGCGATGGATTGCGGCGGGCGCCCTCACGCGGCGCGCGGAGCCGATGCAGCTCCCACCCGGCATCGACCTCACGCCTGAAGAACGGGCTTACTGGTTCTACCAACCGATCCGGCGATGGGCAGCGCCCACCCTAACTGCAAGTGCCGCCAAAGCTCGCGTTCGCACTCCGATTGACGCCTTCGTCCTGAAGAAGCTCCAGGAAAATGGCCTTACCTTTGCGCCGGAAGCGGACCGGCTCACGCTGATCCGTCGCGCCTCCTTCGACCTAACTGGTCTCCCGCCCTCCCAGGCGGAGATCGAGGCGTTCCTCAGCGACGCCAGTGAAGGGGCCTATGAGCGGATGCTTGACCGCCTCCTCGCCAGCCCGCACTACGGCGAGCGGTGGGGGCGGCATTGGCTCGATGTGGCCGGATACGCGGACTCGGATGGCAACGGCAGCGACGATACCCCGCGCGCCTTCGCCTACAAGTACCGCGACTACGTCATCCGCTCCCTCAACGCCGACAAGCCGTTCGACCAGTTCATCACCGAGCAGCTTGCCGGAGATGAATTGGTCCCCCGTCCCTGGACCAACCTGAAGCCGGAGCAGATTGAAAAGCTCACGGCTACTGGCTTCCTCCGCACCGCCGTCGATGCGGCGGGTGGCGGTGGCGACCCGCTGACTACCAACCAGGTGCTGGCGGACACCATCAAGATCGTGAGTTCCAGCCTGCTCGGACTGACGGTCGGCTGCGCCCAATGCCACGACCACCGGTATGATCCGATCAAGCATACGGACTACTTCCGAGTCCGCGCCATCCTGGAACCCGCCCTGAACCCCAAGGCATGGAAGAGCCCCGGTCAGCGGCTGGTCTCCCTCTACACGGAAGCGGAGCGCGCCCGCGCCGCGCAGGTGGAGGCGGAAGCCCAGAATCTCCAAGCGGCCTACAACGAGAAGCAAACGCGGATGGTCGAAGCGGCGTTCGAGGCGGAACTGCTGAAGTTCCCCGAAGATCAGCGCTCCCGCCTTCGAGACGCGATCAAGGCACCCGTAGATAAGCGCACCGCCGAGCAGAAGCAGTTGGTGGCAAACAACCCGAAGCTCCTGATCTCTCCCGGCGTGCTCTACCAGTACAACCAGCCCGCTGCCGACGAGTTGACGCGGGACATGGGCGTGATCAACGCCAAGCGTGCGGAGCGTCCCGTCGAGGAGTTCGTGAGCGTCCTCACGGAGGAGCCGGGCGTGGTTCCAGTCACCCACCTCTTCTACCGCGGCGACCACCGTGCCCCGAAGCAGGCGATTGCCCCGGGCGACCTCACCATCGCCGCTCCGGATGGGAGCCGGATCGACATCCCCGAGAAGGACCCTGCCATCCAGACCACCGGCCGCCGCCTCGCATGGGCGAAGCACCTGATGAGCGGGGGCCATCCACTGGTCGGCCGGGTGCTGGCCAACCGGGTCTGGCTCAATCACTTCGGGCGCGGGCTGGTCGATACGCCGGGTGACTTCGGGAAGCTGGGGGTGAAGCCCACGCACCCGGAGTTGCTGGACTGGCTGGCCAGCGCGCTTGCCACGGGCGACGGGGGCTGGAACGACGGTCCCGGCGCCGTCGTCTCCGCTGAGGAAGCCGCCAATCCCGGCAATTGGCGGCTGAAACGGTTCCACAAGCTGATCATGACCTCAACGGTCTACCGACAGGCGTCCGCAGCGGATGCCCGAACCCGGAAGATCGACTCGGATGGGTCGCTCTACAGCCGGTTCCCGGTCCGCCGCCTGGACGCGGAGACGCTGCGGGACCGCATCCTCGCGGTGTCGGGCCGCCTGGACCGAACGCTCTTCGGACCGCCGGTGCCGCTGGTAGAAGACGCTGTGGGTCAGGTCGCAGCGAAGGACAACTCCCCGCGCCGAGGCCTCTACCTGCAGGCACGCCGCAGCAAGCCGGTCTCCTTCCTGGTCGCCTTTGATGCGCCGGTGATGACCGTCAACTGCGAGCGGCGGACCAGCACCAACGGCGCTCCGCAAGCCCTGATGCTGATGAACAGCGAGTTCATCCTGGTGCACGCGGAGCAATTCGCAAAGCGGCTGCAGGCCGAGGCACCGGGCGACCTGCCCACGCAGGTACGGCGTGGCTGGGAAGCGGCCTATAACCGCCCGGCGTCACCCATCGAGCTGGGTGGCGCGCTCGACTTCCTCAAGCGCCATCGCGAACGGACCCTCTCCGACCCCAAGCCGGACGCGGCGAAGGCCGATCTCTCGGCCCTGACGCATCTTTGCCAGCAGCTTCTCAGCTCCAACGAGTTTCTCTATGTCGACTGATCCCACTCCATCCTCCGGCTGCGATGCCGGCTGCCGGCAGACCCGCCGGGAATTGCTCACCCGCTCCGCCTTCGGAATTGGGAGCGTGGCGCTGGCGCACATGCTGGGCCAGGAGGGACTCCTCGCGGCCCCCGCCAAGCCGGGAGAGAACCTGCCGCTCGACCTGAAGCGCCGGATGCCGGCCGCAGCGCCCCGCGCCCAGTCAATGATCTCGCTCTTCATGCATGGTGGTCCGTCCCATGTGGACCTCCTCGATCCGAAGCCGGAGTTGACCGCACATCACGGCCAGGATTATGGCGGCGATGTCCACTTCAGCTTCGTCAACCGGGCCAGCAAGAAACTGTTCGGCACCCCCTGGAAGTTCGCGAAGCACGGCCAGTGCGGCACCGATGTCTCGGAGTTGCTCCCGCACACCGCCGGCATCGCGGATGACCTCTGCGTGGTTCGCTCCATGCACACGGGACATAACGGACACGAGGTTTCCATCCGCTACTTCCACGGCGGCATTGCCGGCGTCACGGGTCGCCCGACCCTGGGTGCCTGGATGGTCTATGGCCTCGGCAGCGTCTCCCAGGATCTTCCCGCCTACATGGTCCTCTCGGATCCCGGCGGCCATCCGGTCGACGGCACGGTGAACTGGTCCAGCGGGTTCATGCCGCCGCTCTACCAGGGCACGGTGCTGCGGCCACAGGAGCCGCGCATCCTCAACCTTGACGCTCCCGCCCACCTGCGGGGAGCGGTGCAGGAAGAGAACCTCGCCTTCCTTAAGGAACTGAACCAGCGGCACCTCGACCGCCATCCCGGCGAGTCGGACCTTGAAGCGCGCATCGCCGGCTATGAGCTTGCGGCGCGGATGCAGGTCGCCGCCAAGGAAGCGCTCGACGTCACCCAGGAACCAGCCTACATCCGGAAGATGTACGGCCTGGACCAGGACCCGACCCGCGAGTACGGCACGCGCTGCCTAATCGCCCGTCGGCTGGTGGAACGGGGCGTTCGCTTCGTGCAGCTCTTCCTTGGCGGCCAGCCGTGGGACACCCACACGGACATTCGAAAGACGCTTCCTGACATCTGCCGCCGCACCGACCAGCCCGCCGCCGCCCTCGTCACCGACCTGAAGCAGCGCGGCCTGCTGGACACCACCCTGGTCCATTGGGGCGGCGAGATCGGCCGCCTGCCCGTATGCGAGGGGAACCTGGATGCCACCTCCGGCCGTGACCACAACGGCCAGGGCTTCTCCATCTGGATGGCCGGCGGGGGCATCAAAGGCGGCATGACCTACGGTGCCACAGATGAAGTCGGCCACAAGGCGGTAGAGAACGTCGTCACGCCGAATGACTACCAGGCCACCGTCATGCACCTCTTCGGCCTGGACCACGACCGGCTGGTCTACCACGCCAATGGCCGGGATCACCGCCTCACTGACGGCCGCCCCGCGCGGATCGTCAAGGAGATCCTGACGGGGTAGCCGGTTTCCGGATCGAAAGCGCTCGCCAGCCAGCCAAACACTCACGGCCTTGGCAACCGCCGGGGGATGCCAACTGCCCATCGGTCCGCACACCTTTGCAACGCGGCCTTATCCAGCACAAAACGTCACAAGAGCGGCAGCCATGGAGGCGGGGCCGCGCACGATATGGGAGAAGGGCACGTGGAGAAGCTGGCGTTCATCTTTCCGGGACAGGGCTCGCAGAAGGTCGGGATGGGCCGCAACCACTACGAAGGGACCGCCCTCGGCCGTGAGCTGTTCGAGGAGGCCGATGCGATTCTGGGATTCCCGCTCTCACGCCTCTGCTTCGAGGGACCCGACGAGGAGCTGACGCGCACGGAGAACACCCAGCCGGCGATCTTCACTGTGAGCGTGATCGCAGGGCGGCTCCTGCGAGAGAGGGGCTACGCGCCGGTGGCAGTGGCCGGCCACAGCCTGGGAGAGTACTCCGCTCTCGTGGATGCGGGGGTGATGAGCTTTGCGGATGGGCTGTGGGTGGTCCGCCGACGCGGTGAGCTTATGGCCGCTGTCGGAGAGCAGGTCGCCGGCACCATGGCCGCGATCCTCAACCTGCCTGCGGACTCTGTAGCCGAGATCTGCCGGGAGGCGTCGGCGGAGGGACTGGTTGAGATCGCCAACTACAACTCTCCGGAACAGACCGTCATCTCCGGCGACCTCGCTGGCGTGGAGCGCGCGATGGTTCTGGCGAAGGAGCGCGGTGCCAAGCGCGCCATCAAGCTCTCCATCTCCGCTCCTTTCCACTGCAGCCTCATGTCTCCGCTAGCAGACGAGTTCCGCGCCGTGCTGGCCTCCGTCCCGATGAGCGCGCCACAGGTGCCGGTGATCGCCAACGTCACGGCTGACTATGTCCGCGCGCCGGATGAGATCCGGGACGCATTGGTCCGGCAACTCGCGGGCAGTGTGCGCTGGACGGAGACCATCCAGCGGCTCTCTGCGGATGGCATCACGCGGACCGTGGAAGCAGGACCCGGCAAGGTCCTCACGGGCCTCTCCCCCCGCATCGTGCCCGGCCTGACAGCACTTGATACGGCCCAAGCCCTCACGTCCTGAGCAGCAACCAGTCCGGTCCCACGGAGCGCGGACGTCCCGTCCGCATCAGCCTTCGGACAATCGGCACCCCATCCGCCTTCAGCCAATCCGCATCCCGTATACCGACGTCGAGCACCGTGCCTGATCTCGCCGGAAGGAACCGCTCCCCGTGCGCCTCTTCACTGCGGACGAAATGCGCTCCATCGACACCCGCGCCCGCACCGAGTATGGGACCCCGTCCCTCCTGCTGATGGAGAACGCCGGACGAGCCGTCGCAGAACGCGCCCTCGCCCTCCTGCAGGCGGGACCGACGTCCAAAGTGAGTCACCCGCCGCTCCAAGAGCCAACCTACGGCACCACGCCAGAACAAGACTCCCCCAGAATTGGGGGCTGGGGGGCCTCACCCAGGAGCCAGGGGACCGTCGTTATCCTGTGCGGCAAGGGCAACAACGGTGGCGATGGCTTCGTGGCCGCTCGTCACCTCTTCAACCGGGGCGTCCCGGTGACCGTGCTCCTCGCCGGGAATCCGGACGAGATCGGCGGCGATGCACGCGTCAACTACAACCAACTAGGGCCTCTCGGCGTTCCGGTAGCGCCCTACAACGGCGACCTACCAGGCGATGGCTGCTCACCACTCATCGTCATCGACGCCCTCCTGGGCACCGGATTCTCCGGAGAGCCGCGCGGCATCGTCGCCGATTCGATCCGCGCGATCAACGCGGCCAGGGTGCCTGTCCTTTCCGTAGACATTCCCTCCGGCCTCAACGCCGACTCTGGCCACGCGCCAGGTGCGTGCGTCCGCGCCGCTGAGACGGTCACCTTCGGTGGCCCCAAGGTGGGATTGACCACCGGGCACGGACCCGGCGTCTGCGGCCGCATCACGGTCGCCAACATCAGCATTCCGTGCGCGCTTCTTGCGTCTGGCGACCCGTCGGCCCTCTGGCTCACGGCTGCGGAAGCGCGGCCGCTCTGGCCGCCGCGCGGACTCCTCGCGCACAAAGGAGAGGCCGGGCGATTGTTCGTCCTCGCAGGGTCCATCGGATTCGTGGGAGCGGCCACTCTGGTCTGCGAGGCGGCCCTTCGCAGTGGAGCCGGCCTCGTCACCCTCGGCGCGCCCCGCAGCCTCGTGCCAACCGTCGCCGCCAAGCTCACCGAGGCAATGACCCTCCCCCTACCCGAAACTGACACCGGCGCCCATAGCCCCGAATCACTGGACGAGGTCCTAGCGCGGGCGGCGGAGGCAGGTGCCGTGGTCATTGGCCCCGGCTTCGGCCGCGACCCTCGCTCCGGTGAACTCGTCCGCGCCTTCGTCACCGCCTGTTCCACCCCGCTCGTCGTCGACGCGGACGCCCTCTTCCACCTCGCGCCCGCCCACTCCGCTTCCTTCCCCACTCACTGCATCGTCACTCCCCACCCTGCGGAAATGGCCCGGTTGCTCGGAACCTCGACAGAAGAGGTGCAGTCCAACCGCATACAGAGCGCCGGAGAAGCAGCCGCTCGCCTGGGGTGCGTCGTCATCTTGAAGGGCCCGGGAACGGTGATCGCCGCGCCCTCCATCACGGCGTCAGAAGCAAGGCAGGGGAGCATCGTGATCAATAGCAGCGGCGGCCCCGCCCTCGCAACCGGCGGCACCGGAGATGTCCTCAGCGGCATTGCCGGTGCTTGCCTGGCGCGTGGACTGGAACCGTTACTGGCCGCGCAGGCCGCCGTCTTCCTCCACGGCATCGCCGGCGAGATTGCCGGAGAACGGTATGGCGCACCGGGAGCCATCGCCGGAGATGTCATCGCCGCCATCCCGGAAGCTCTCCGCCGCCTCGCTACAGGAGAAATCCTGCCGCCCTATCAATTCATCTAGGAAGGCGCGGCGAACAACCGTCGCCTTCTCGGTGCTAGACGCTCCGGGAGGGCGAGGCTCCCGCCGAGCCGCAACCGAAGGTGCTAGTCCCTGATTCCCGTAACCATCAACAGAACCGCACTCACAGGCCCGGACTGCCTCGGCCTTCAGAATGGTAGTCCATGAGCATTCGGTGCAGCGCAGCGGGGACTCAAAACCCAGGGCAGCGACCTCAATGAACAAGATCAAGAGCTGGATCCGGTTGTAGCAAGACGTTGGCAGGAACAGAGCAATGAACCGAAAGCTGGCATTGGCAATCATCGCTGGGCTTCTCGCGGGCGCGGGCGCAGGTTCGCCGGGGTGGGCGCAGGGAAACAACCCACGACCAGGTGGCGCGGCATCCGGCGGTGCGGCACCGGCTGCAAACGGCCCGGCTAACGCACCGGCAGTCAATGCGCCTGCTGCCAACGGACCTGCGGCCAACGCTCCCGTTGCAGCCCCAGCGGCGGGCGCATCCCGGAACGTCAGCGTGCGCGTCCCGGGCGGCGGAGAGTACACCGTCTTCATCAAGGAAGCTCCCGGTGCGCTCAAGTCGATCACCGAGAAGGGCGATCTTGAGGTTCCCTCAGGAACCAAGAGCTTCACCGTCTACGTGCTGGACAAGCGCTCCGGTTACGCGGGGCGGAAGACGGTCGATGCCGCCGCCATCCCTGCGGAGCTCGCCTTCACCTCCGCCGACTTCCGCCTCCTCCAGCGCGTGGAGGTCGTCGTCACCGGCAAGGGCGAC
>JANPLG010000593.1:0-2482 GCA_031426395.1 Actinomycetes bacterium | reverse complement strand
CGTTGTCAGCGGGCTTCGGCGGCTGCATTTCGGCAGCCGCCGCCGCTCTGCTACCCGGCCGCTGGGACGCTACCGGGACCGGACTTTCACCGGCAAGCCGAACGAGGCTTGTCTGGACACACGCGACCGCCGAAAGTAGTTAAAGAGGTCGTGGCAAGAAGGAGCAAGGTTCCGATCTCGACAACTCCGTCACCCTCGCCTGGCAATCTCCCTGCGAAGGTGCTCATGCTCTGCGGGGGTCCAGGCACGCCCGTCCCGCACCGGGGTAGCGACCCCATCGGCCGTCAACCACCTAACGGAAGGAGTCCCACGCCCGGGTCGAGTACAGCTGGACCCCCGAATGAGACGGTTTCCACGCCCGGGACGGCCGCCGTCGAGGGTGACGACGACTACGAATGCGGAGACGAGTCCCTCATTGCGAGAGCCCTATCCCTTCGAATCCCCGCTACCTACAAAACGCGGTCACACCCCAGCCATGGTGCGGCGCCGGTTCCGCCGGGTCTCGGGAGGAGGCATGGAGCAGTGGAGCGGGCAGTTGCGTGACGGCGGGTTATCATCTCTTCCGGGCACGGCTCTCCCATGGACGCCGATTGGCCGACAGCCGCGATTCCCCAGGATGGAGTGAAGCATGGAGTTCGTAAACCTCGGAGCGACCGGTATCAAAGTTTCCCGCATTTGCCTCGGCACCATGACCTACGGCAGCAAGCAGTGGCGCGAATGGGTCCTTGAGGAGGCGGAGAGCCTGCCGTTCATCCGTCGCGCGCTCGAGCTGGGAATCAACTTCTTCGACACGGCGGACATGTATTCGTTGGGGGTCAGCGAGGAGATCCTGGGCAAGGGCCTCAAGCAGTTCGCGCCCAATCGGGAGACGGTGGTCATCGCCACCAAGGTCTTCAACGCGATGGGGGACGATCCCAACCAGCGCGGCCTCTCCCGCAAGCACATCCGGCACGCCATCGACGCCAGCCTCAAGCGGCTCGGGACGGATTACGTCGACCTCTACCAGATCCACCGCTTCGACCCCACCACGCCCATTGAGGAGACGATGGACGCCCTGAACGACGTAGTGCGCCAAGGCAAGGCGCTGCACATCGGCGCCTCGTCCATGTACGCGTGGCAGTTCCAGCGGATGTTGAACCGGTCCGACCTCCAGGGCCAGGCGCGCTTCGTGACGATGCAGAACCACTACAACCTGGTCTACCGGGAAGAAGAGCGGGAGATGATTCCCCTCTGCCAGGAAGAAGGGATTGGCCTGCTCCCCTGGAGTCCCCTCGCCCGAGGATTCCTAGCCGGCAACCGGCGGCGCGGCGACTACGGCGAGACGACCCGCGCGCGCACCGACGACTTCGCCCACAAGCTCTACTTCCAGGAGAGCGACTTCCAGGTGGTGGAACGGGCCGGGGAGATTGCGGCGAACCACGGGGTGTCGCACTCCCGAGTGGCCCTGGCGTGGCTGCTGAGCAAGCCGCTCGTCACCGCGCCCATCATCGGCGCGAGCAAGATGGCGCATCTCGAAGATGCCGTTGCTGCGCTCGATCTGAAGCTCTCACCGGAAGAAGTGAGTTCGCTGGAAGAGCCCTACCAGCCTCACTCCATCCTGGGTCACGCTTAAAAGAGGCATTTGCGGTACGGAAAGGCGGTTGTTTTTCCTATAAACAACCGTGCAGTACCGAAGCTCGCCAATGAAACCTGACCCCGTCACATGGTTCTTGACTCTGACGGGTCCCCTGCTGATGCTCCTGGGACTCTGTTTGATCCTGGGACGATCGCCAGCCGGCAGGCCTGACGACGAGGGCGTGGCGGGAACGGCGCCCATCATCAGCGCTACGGGACCCTCGGGGCGGCGGCCCGCCCTCAGAATGCGCGATTGACCGGTCGTTCAACTGCGGATTTCCAATTGGAAGACGCCGGTTCGCGTGGAGCCGGGGCGCCTATCTACGGCAGGCGGTTGGCAACTCTGGTTAGTGACACCCTACAAGTTCCCCCGTTCCTCAATTCCGCGATCTCTACCTCGCAACCGGACCGGTCTTTCGCCCGTAGAGCCCAAGCGAGCAGCGTAATGCTCCTCCTTATGAATTGAGGGGCCTTCAGGCACGGAGGGTCGGGTTCCCTTCGGTGCGGCGGTGGCTGGGATCTTCTCGGGATTCTCGCGGACGCGAGGTGATTGCAACCTAGCAGGTGGTCCCGGTCCGGAGAATGACACGTGGTTTCTTGGATGGGAGGCCAGCCTTCATGCGTTCTTTCCAGGTTGGGCCCCCCGAAGACGGTAGGGTGCCAGCTCTGGTTCTGTGGCCACCTGACCGGTCAGTCAATTTCGGATTTCGGATTTCGAGTTTCGAATTGGCAGGCAGGTCAGCTCTAGACGGGTGTTGGTCCCGTCTCTCCATCCCTCAATCTCGCCTTCTCTCAATCTCATCCTGACCGGTCACTTCGACGGCGAGAGGCGCAGCGGAACGCCTGCCGGTGCCTTGGTATGAACGCC
>JANPLG010000592.1:0-13513 GCA_031426395.1 Actinomycetes bacterium | reverse complement strand
CGGTCGCCACTCGAGCTTGCCGAGCCACTCCCTGTAGTCGATGGCCGTCATCTCCTCGGGGCGCTTACCGGCGAGAGTGACCAGGACTCCCTCCACCACATTGGTGGCGAAGGTCCGTCCCTCGTACTCTCGCGTGGAGGTCACCACCCGCGCCACGCCACGCTCCCGTAGATTCTCGATGTCCGTGGGCGTGAGCGTCTGCGTGACGATGGTCTTGCCCCGGAGGGCACCGGTCTCCGGGGGCGGCATGTGGCGGCCGATGTACTTGTAGTCCCCGGCGACGACCTCGCCCCACTGGAACCACTTCTCGTGCTTCGGCTCGATGCGATCCTGCTTCTCGCCCGTTGGGTAGAACCACTGAATCGGGAGGCGCGTGACCACCGGTAGGATCATCCGGCCGAATGCCTCGACCTGCGCGTGAGACCGCAGCGGAATCGGCAGCCCCAGCGCGAAGAGAAGGTCGCCGTAAACCACGGGCCCGCCCAGCCGGTCCAGCGCCTCCGCCATGCCGAAGCGGTCAACGGCGCACACCAGCAGGGTCCGGGTGGCGGGAAAGTCGATCACCCCGGTCTCCTGCAGCCAGCGGATGGTCTCTCGCTCCAGCGTGTTCTTGACCCCGCTCCCGTCCACCACGGCGCTCCTCGTCGCGCATCGGGCCAGCCGTTCGCCGTCCGTGATGGTGTAGCGACGGGAGCCGGCGTAGAGGTACCGGTCCAGCCCCCCCAGGCCAATGGCATCGACCTTGCCGTCCAACTCAAGGATGAGCGCCGCCGCCGCAGCCAAGTCCGGGACGGACCGCCGCGAAAGCTCGAACGCCTCACCAAGGAACGTGGTGGTGACCGACTTGTCGCCCTTGCGCGATCCGAGGCTGACGCTGACAACACGCTTCATGGTGGAGGACAGACTTTCGGGGCGGGGATGCGTGGGTCGGAATGGCGGTTAGAGGCGTGTCCGGCTTGGCAGGTGCCGTTGGCATCTAATGGTAACGCGTGCCGCAAGCTGATGCGGGGTCGGGGGATTTGGTGGCCCCACCATGGTGCGGAAGCATCAGTGAACCGGTGCCGAACCGGGACGAGCCCGAGTCGCACTGTCAGAGTCGTTACTGCCGCTCCCCGTCAGGATTTCTCTCCTTGCCTGCCCAAGCGGCAGGACCGCCCGCGACATCGTGGAGTGCGTCATCAGGCAGCGCGGACTCCTTCCTTAGCCTGCAAGAGCGAGCATCTGTCTAGGGACGTGTACGATTTGACATTAAGCGGGAGGATTGCGTCTCAGCTCCGGGCCTGATCAAGCCACAATTCGAAGCGGACGGGCTTCCTATGCAGGTTGCTGGCTGTCCCCGGAACGGCAGAGCTCGGGGATTCTGAACTACGGAGATGTGCAGAGATGATGCGTGAGAAGCCGCTCCTTGGCCGGCTGCTGATTGAAGCCGGAGCCCTCTCTGATGCCGACCTGGAACGGGCGCTCCAGGTAGCGGAGGTGGAACGTACCCGGTTAGGGGCGGCATTGGTCTCTATGCGCCTCTGCTCCAAGACGCAGATTGCGTGCGCTTTGGCCCAGCAGATGGACGTGCCGTTCACGGACCTTCGCGAGACTCCCCCTGAGGTCCAGGCATTGAAGCTTGTTCCGGCTGCCCTGGCGCGGCAATTGAAGGCGGTGCCGGTCCGCTTCGAGCCGCGAACAGGAAACGAAGCCCGCCTCCTCGTGGTGGCAATCAACCCCTTCGACTTTGGAGTGGACGATGTGCTTCAGCGGACCACCGGGAAGTCGATCCTGGTCACGTCTGGGGTGGAGGCGCAGATCGAGCAAGCATTGCTGCAGTACCACCAGCTCGTGGCCCTGTATCCCCATACGCTCAAGCTGGATGACGAAGCGCCCCACGTCAGCCGCACCGAGTCCATTGTGCGGGCGGGTCTTGAAAAACCGGTGAGTGCTCCCATCGGCAAGCCGCCAGCCAGCCGACAGGCGGAAGTGGGGGCGGCGCTCCGCGCGAACCTTCCACCTGCGGGGGTCAAGATCCTGGGCCTGAAGGCGGCACAAGACCTGCTGGCTGAGCAGGTTTCCCAGGGTCACAAGGTCATCCTGGAGTTCCACTCCTCGACGCTGACGATCTCGGTGGTGAAGGACGGGAAGCCGGAGCTTCTCGGAGCGATTGCCGGAACGGGGCGGCAGGTGACGCTGAAGGCCGGCATCGATCCGGTGCTGGTGGAACTCGGGTAGCCTTTCAATTGCGGTTTGCGGGTTGGTGAGATACGGGCAGTTCCTCTGGTCCTTTGGTGGGTGCGGGCGGGACGCCCACGCTCCAATGGGAAGCTTGCATCTGCGGTGAGGGGGCGAACGGTTGTAGACTGGAGTTACCGTGAACTTCAACCTCCTCTCCCTGCTCGACGACTACCTCCACGCTATGCCGGCTATCGACCGGGATGTGGTGGAGGCGGGACCATTCCGCTGCTACCTCCATCGGGAAAGCAACTTCCCCTTCTTCTCCTATGCGCGCCCGGTATCGCCACTGTCCGGTGACCTTCAGGCGGGCATTGCTGCAGTGCGGCAGGCGTTCCACGACAGGGGCCGTGTCTGCCGTTGGGAATGGGTGGACGAGGTGGCACCGGAGCTGGCGCCTGCTCTCAGCACCGCCAAGTTCCCCATCCCGATGCTCAATCCGTTGATGGCGATGGAGCCGGAGCGACTTCGCCTCGACGAGGAATGCGTGGCAGACCTCACCTTCGAGGAGGACCCCGGCGCGCTGGCCGAGATGGCGCAGGTGCAGCGCCAGGCGTTTGGGATCGAGCCGGCGGATTTGCAGGACGAGGACGTGGGCGAACTGCTGCGGCTGGTGAAGCGCGGTGCTCGCGTGGTGGTGGCTCGCGTGGACGGCACCATTATGGGCGGTGGCCTCCACATCCCTCTAGGCGAGGCAAGCGAGTTAGCGGGAATCGGCGTGCATCCAGAGCACCAGGGTCGCGGGATCGGTGGGAGCATCACCGGAGCGCTGGCGCTGGATGCTTTTCAGCGCGGCTGCCGCGTGCCGTTCCTAACCGCCGGCGACGAAACGATTGCTCGCGTTTACGCACGGGTCGGGTTCCGTCTGGTGGGCACCGGACTGGCGACAATGGACGCGCCGCAGTTGTAGCTACTGAAGGCGGCGGACAGCTTCAACGACCAGCTTATGGAGGCCCGCTCCGCCACCTTCCGTGTACGCGGTGAGTTGGCGGAGCATTCGCGGCTCCCAGAACAGACGGAAGTGCTTCGCCACGCCCGCAATCGCCTCGTCTTGCGGATAGGACGAGAAGAACTGGGCGATGGAGTTCGCCTTGTGGACCATCACGTGCTCTTGCATGGTGGCTCTTGCATGGTGCCTATCCGCGCTCCTGGGCCGTCAGCACGCGGGACGTCGCCTCGCGCTCCGCCTCGTACTGTTGCTGCCATTCCGACTTCTGGTAGGCCTTCCGGACCTGAACAGCGGTGACCTTGTACTCCGGGCAATCGGTTGCCCAGTCGGCGTACTCCGTGGTGACGACGTTCGCACCGGTGCCGGGATGATGGAAGGTGGTGTAGACCACGCCCGGCTGCATTCGCTCTGAAAGGCGCGCGCGGAGGGTGGTTTCCCCCGCGCGGCTGGCGAGCGCTACGAGGTCTCCGTCCTCGATGCCCCGGTTCTCCGCGTCCCACGGGTGGATATCGAGTAGGTCTTCGCCGTGCCAGACGCTGTTCGAGGTGCGCCGGGTCTGCGCGCCTACGTTGTACTGCGTCAAGATGCGGCCCGTGGTCAGGAGCAGGGGGAAGCGCGAGGTCGTCTTCTCGTCCGTGGGGACGTACTCCGTGATCATGAACATGCCCTTGCCGCGAGCGAAGCCGTCCACGTGCATCACCGGCGTGCCTTCGGGTGCCGCCGCGTTGCACGGCCACTGCACGCTGCCGAGTCGATCCAGCTTCTCGTAGGTGACGCCTGCGAAGGTGGGGGTGAGCTGCGCGATTTCGTCCATGATCTCGGACGGGTGGTCGTAATGCATCGGGTAGCCGAGGGCATTGGAGAGGGCGACGGTGACCTCCCAATCGGCCAGGCCCGCCTTGGGCGGCATCACTTTGCGCACGCGGCCCAGCCGCCGTTCCGCGTTGGTGAAGGTGCCGTCCTTCTCCAGGAAGGAGGAGCCGGGCAGGAAGACGTGGGCGTAGCTGGCGGTCTCGTTCAGGAAGAGGTCCTGGATGACGATGCATTCCATGGCGCGAAGGCCCGCCGTCACGTGCTTGAGGTTGGGATCCGACTGCGCCACGTCCTCGCCCTGGATGTAAAGCCCCTTGAACGTGCCTTCGACCGCCGCATCGAACATGTTGGGGATACGGAGGCCCGGTTCGCCGCGCAGGGCAACGCCCCAGACCTCCTCGAAGGTGGCCCGGGCGCCCTCGTCGCTCACGTGGCGGTAGCCGGAGAACTCATGGGGGAAGGAGCCCATGTCGCAGGAGCCCTGCACGTTGTTCTGGCCACGGAGCGGATTGACACCGACGCCCGGCCGACCGAGGTTGCCGGTCGCCATCGCGAGGTTGGCCATGCCCATGACCATGGTGGAACCCTGGCTGTGCTCGGTGACTCCCAGGCCGTAGTAAATGGCTGCAGCGCCGCCGGTGGCGTAAAGCCGGGCCGCTCCGCGAAGGTCGGCAGCGGGGATGCCGGTAACGGCTTCCACCGCTTCGGGAGCGTGGCGCGGATCGGCGATGAACGCGGCCCAGCGGGAGAACGCGGCGACATCGCAGCGCTCCCGGACGAATGCTTCGTCCACCATGCCCTCGGTCACCACGACATGCGCGAGGGCGTTGATGAAGGCGACGTTGGTGCCGGGTCGCATCGGCAGATGGAAATCGGCCTTGATGTGCGGCTGCTGAACGAGGTCGATGCGGCGGGGGTCGGCGACGATGAGCCGCGCTCCGGCCCGGAGCCGCCGCTTCATCTGGGAGGCGAAGACCGGGTGCGCGTCCGTAGGGTTTGCCCCAATGACGATGATGACATCCGCGTGGTCGACGGAATCGAAGTCCTGCGTCCCGGCGGAAGTGCCGAAGGTCGACTTCAGCCCGTAGCCGGTGGGGGAGTGGCAGACGCGGGCGCACGTATCGACGTTATTGTTGCCGAAGGCGGCGCGGATGAGCTTCTGGACGAGGAAGGTCTCCTCATTGGTGCAGCGCGAGGAGGTGATCCCGCCTACGGCATCCGGCCCGCACTCCTGCTGGATGCGCTTGAACTCGGAGGCGGCGTAGGTGATCGCCTCTTCCCAGCTCACCTCGCGCCAGGGGTCGGTGATCTTCTTGCGGATCATTGGGCTTAGGATGCGGTCCTTGTGGGTGGCGTACCCCCACGCGAAGCGCCCCTTCACGCACGAGTGGCCGTGGTTGGCTTTGCCGTCCTTGTACGGCACCATCCGCACGACCTCGTTGCCCTGCATCTCCGCCTTGAAGGTGCAGCCGACGCCGCAGTAAGCGCAGGTGGTGAGGACGCTGTGCTCCGGCTGCCCCATCTCAATCACGGACTTCTCTGTGAGGGTGGCGGTGGGGCAGGCCTGGACGCAGGCCCCGCAGGAGACGCACTCCGAGTTCAGGAAGCTGGGCGCGGCGGTGGAGATCTTGGAGTCGAAGCCGCGCCCGAGGACGGTGAGGGCGAAGGTGCCCTGCGTCTCCTCGCAGGCGCGCACGCAGCGGGAGCAGACGATGCACTTGGAGGGGTCGAAGGTGAAGTAGGGATTCGACACGTCCTTGGGCTGCTCCAGATGATTGGCACCCGCGTAGCCGTAGCGCACGTCCCGGAGGCCGACCGCGCCCGCCATATCCTGCAACTCGCAGTCTCCGTTTGCGGCGCAGGTGAGGCAGTCGAGGGGGTGATCGGAGATGTACAGCTCCATGACCCCCCGGCGCAGCTTGGCGAGGCGAGGCGACTGGGTGGACACCTTCATCCCCGCCTCCGCGAGCGTGGTGCAGGATGCGGGGGTGCCGCGTCGGCCCTCAATCTCCACGAGGCAGAGGCGGCATGACCCGAACGGCTCCAGGCTGTCCGTGGCGCAGAGCTTGGGGATCTGGGTGCCGGCGATGGCGGCGGCGCGCATGACCGACGTCCCGGCTGGCACGCTGATGGGCTTACCGTCGATCTGCAGGGCCACGGTCCCGGCGGCGTGGGAGGGGCAGGGGACCGAAGCCGCGCTGGCCGCGCACGCGCAGGAGCGCCCGCACCCTTCCGGCTCCCGTGTCCGCGCGGTGCGGTCCGGGGTACCGAAGTCCATCTCTTTGATCAACGCCATTCCTGCGACCTCGCGACCTTGCGTCGTTGCAATCCAAACTAATCGACACCAGCAGCTTTAATACGACGTTCGAGCCGCCGGAAGTCTTCACCGATTCTACCTGCGGATGGAAGTTGCCGCTCACGGCGGTGACGCAACGCTATGCGGCAAGGCGGGGTGCGACGACACGAGGGTTGCGTGCGGCAGCGCCCGGCATCGGCTGAACCCGATGCCTATCCACGCGAACCCCGCTCTGCGGGCTGATGTCACATTTGCTGGCACTTTTGTCAGGCGTTTGCAGCGCTCACCGGGCGCGGGGTCACTCGCCGGGCCCTCGACGGACAGCGCGCTGGCTCTTTGAATCCTCGCAGGGCAGTTGGCTTTCGCGCGGAGATTGCCTTTGCAAGGGTAACGGAGTGTAGGATGTGGCGCTGTAAGTGCGCTTCGGCCAGGTGGCTGGGCACTGTTGCGTAGGACTGGTCACTGTCTTATGACGCCCCAGGGGTCGAGTTCTGTTGCGAAACGGCTTTCGAAGCGACAGGAGTAGGCCTCACCGCTTCGGGTCCGGATGGTGAGGAGCGTATGGTCCGACAGATCTTGCTGCAACACACGCACCGGGTTCACTGGCTTCCCCTCTGGGCCCTCAGGGACGAAGCGGGTTGCGAGGAGGGCGTTGAGGAGCGCGTCCCGCTGCGGCGGACTCAGATCGATGACGGCGACTCCCGCGTGACCCAACTGCGCTCGCTGCTTCTCACGCAGAAGGGAGTAGAAGGACAGCATCTGCGCATTGCGCGTGACTTCTCGCCAGGCAGCTTCGCCCACGTACCGTTGCAGCTTCGCTTTGTGGACGGGGGAGAGCGTGGACATCTCCGCGAGATCTGCCAAACGGAAGCGTCCTTCGCGGCCGTTGCTCGTGGCGGTTTTGGCCCAAACCCGGAGCCTACCGTCCGGGAACTGCCTCTCCCGCAGCGTGTACCAAACCCGCCGACGGAAGACCATTGGCCCGCTGGCGGCGTTCCAGGTGTAGTCGAACAGAGAGCAGAATTGATCGAGTTGCACCGGGAGGTCAGCGGGCTGGGGCGGCCAGAGGGTGGACGTAAACCTGCGGACGCTCTGGCAGTCGTAGGCATCCGAGAGAACGGCGCGGCGGTTCTCAGCAGCGAAGCGCTCCAGCATCGGCTCCCATGCGCCAATTTCCCTGGGGAGCGTCAGCTTCTCCTTGAGCGTGGGGTCCATCAACCGCGCCTCGAAGTGCCGCTCCGTCACGGCATCCGGCTGCTCATCGGCCTGAGCCGGTCGAACGTGGACATCCATACTGAAGTGGTTCCGCTCGGCTGAACGGACTTGAACCCTCAACGTTGCGTTACGGCCACCTTCCATCAGCTCAGATACGGAACACGCCATCTGGAGCTTCTGCGCTACAAGGGGCATCCGCGCTGGAAGTTCTACGCCATTCGCGCGCGCTCGATCGCGGGAGAGCTGATTGCTCCTCTCGTTTTGTTCCGCAAACGCTTCCAGGAAGGAGGCGAACGCCTGCCGCATTAGCTCTGGCATCTGCTGCCATGAGAGTTGGAGTTCCCTGCCACGCAAGCAGGCGTCAAGGACAGGAGGCGGAATCTCGTTGACGAGCCGATGGAATGCCCCCAGGTACTCGAGTTTGCGGAGCAAGGCGACCCTCTTGGCCAGGTAGTCCCTGGCCGGGAGATCCTTGTCGGTTGCCACGGCCGCCACCAGGCGCTTCATCTCGCTGCGGAACATGGCCCGGTCTCGGTCGAGGCGGGTGGCTGCCTCCTGAAGGTTCTCCTTGGAGGCATAGAGGAGGTAGTGCGGCTCCCCGGGTGGCCCGCTCTTTCGCCAGGAGAGGTTCAGCATCAGAGCCAGGCGGTCCATCCATTCGCGAGCCGGTGCTTCTCCAAAGGCGGTCACCCGGAGGGCGCCCAGCGACTCCTCCGCTCTGATTCTGACGCCGGTCGCCTGCGCGACCCCTGCCAGCAGGTCGGAGACGCTCTTCCTCCGGTGGTTCAGCGCGGTTTTCGCATTGAGTCGCGCGTCAGAGGCGAGCAAGTTAGAGACCGGTTCCTCCTGTGCCCGGATAGAGCTGCACAGAAGTGCGCCCGACAGAAGAATGCCGGCCAATAGGAATGGAAGCTTATGTTCAGGCATGCCATAGTTTCGCGCTCTTGCATTCCGATATCCTCTGAACCGGCATCGTGCGCGTATCCTCACCGGAACCGGTCCTCCGGGGCGGATACCGTAGCAACCGACGGTCGCTCGCCCTGTCCTCGGTCAGTCTGATTGCTGGGGCCATCGAGTCTAGCTAAACTAGGGCTATGATCTCAGTCAACACGCATGAAGCCAAGTCAAAGTTGTCGGCGCTACTGGCAGCCGTCGAAGAGCGGGGGGAGCGCATCCAGATTTGCCGCAACGGGAAGCCGATTGCCGAGCTCGTTCCGATCCGTGGGATGCGCGATCCCATGCAACTGCATCCGGAGCTCTCTAAAGTAGAACTGCGCGAGGACCCAACCGAGCCCCTCAGCGATGAAGAATGGCCGGAGGGTTTCCGTTGAGGATTCTGCTGGACACTTGCACGCTTCTCTGGCTGGTCAGCGCTCCAGCGCACCTATCCGAGTCGGCGCGCAGGGCAATCTCTGCGGGTGCCGGTTCGGTCTTCGTTTCAGCCATCAGCGCCTGGGAGATTGGAATCAAGTCGGGTAGCGGCAAGCTTCTACTGCCCCAACCGGCTCCGACGTGGTTCGCGGGAGTGCTTCAGCACCATGGACTGGAGGAGGTGCCTGTCAACGGGTCGACCGCGATTGCCTCAACCTTGTTGCCGCGTTTGCACAACGATCCGGCGGATCGGCTCATCATTGCCACGGCTCTCGAAATGGATCTCACCCTGGTTACTCCAGATAAGCACATCGCGCAGTATCCGATGGCAAGAGTGCTCTGGTGAAAGACGGGGGGTGGGCTCGCCGCGTCCTGGCGGGCCGGAATGTCGACAAACACGTTCTTGATTATCGGGACGGTCGCGGAGGGTTATAATCCGGGCACCATGCCGGAAGGGGATACGATCTATCGCACTGCGGTCCAGCTCCGCAAGGCGCTGCAGGGCCAGCGGGTCACGGGGTTTGAGAGCCAGATCGCGCAGGTACGAGCGCTAAGCCTGGACTATCCCGTGATCGGACGCGTGGTGAGTGAGGTGGAGGCGCGGGGCAAGCACCTGCTGGTCCACTTCGCGCCAACGGAAGGCTTGAACTCCGTCCCCCAACCCCCTGTTCTTGTGCTGCGGACGCACATGCGGATGACCGGCTCCTGGCACCTCTACCGCACGGGGGAGCGCTGGTGGAAGCCCGCCGACCGCGCCCGCGTGGTGATCCGCACCGAGGGGTTTGTCGCGCCGTGCTTCAATCCGCCCGTGGTGGAGCTGATGACGGAGCGGGAGGCGCGCAACCACCCAGACCTGCGCCGTCTGGGACCGGATACCATCACGGAAGAGTTCGACCCTGCGGAGGCGAAGCGTCGGCTGCAGCGCCGCGGTGAGCTGCCGATCGGGGTGGCGCTGATGGATCAGCAACTGCTCTCCGGGGTGGGAAACGTGTTCAAGTCGGAGATCCTCTTCATCCGTCGGGTCTCGCCATTCACGCGGGTCGAAGCGCTGGGCGAGGGGGTGCTGGACGGCCTGATCGAGGAGTCGCACCGCTTGCTCGTGCTGAACCGGGAGCGGGGACAGCGGCAGACCCGGTTCACCCTGAACGAGAAGGACCGGCTCTGGGTCTATGGCCGAAGCGGCGAGGGCTGCCGGGTCTGCGGAGAGGCGATCAAGATGCGCCGGCAGGGCGAGGATGCGCGGTCCACTTACTACTGTCCTGCGTGCCAGGCGCCTGCTGTGGGCGAGCTTGTCATTGGAAATTGACAATTGCAAATTGACAATTGCAAATTTGGGACTGAGATTTAGATGCGGGTTCTGACGTACAACATCGCGGGGCACCGGGGACGGGACCAACTCGATTACCTAAAGCGAATCGCGGATCTGATCGTGGAGACAGGTGCGGACGTAGCGGGCCTTCAGGAAGTGGCGATGTATGCGGACCGCGTCCCGCCCCAGGTCGCCTTTGCCGCCCTGACCGGGTTTCACGCCGACTTCCAGGCGGCACACCGCAGCCGGGGCCATATCCTCGGCAACCTGATCGTTTCGCGCACGCCGTTGCAGGAGGTGAGCGGGCATGAACTGCCGGGCCAGTTCCCGGAGCGGCGCGTGCTTCAGGAGGTGCTCACCTCTGCGGACGGCCATCCGGTCACGATGTACAACACCCACCTGGTGCACTTGAGTTCGGCGGCGTCTCTGGTCCGCAGGCGGCAGATCCGGCGGGTGGTGCTGGAGATGCGCGGCTGCTCCACGCCCTACGTGCTAGTGGGCGATATGAACGCCGCGCCCCATTCCCGGGAGTTCGGCAGCGTGCGCAAGCTGGACCCCTCGCGGCTAGGAAACCATCACCACGGCCTTCGCTCCTGGCCCTCGCGGCGCCCGCTCATCCAGTACGACCATATCTGGCCGGGTCCCGGCTGGCAGGTGCTCGATGTCCGGGTCCTCGACCCGCACATCTCCGACCACCGCCCAGTGCTGGCAGAGATTCAATGGAAGCAACCCGCACCGATCATCCCGTGAGAAGGAGGTCCGACTTGCATCCTCTACGGTCGCTCGCTCACCGAGCGGCAAAGGGAACCCCTGCCCCGCGTAAGGCGTCCGAGAACAGTCTCGTTCGAAAGGATGCCAACCATGCTTGCCGTTTCCCGATTGCTCACCGGCCTGGGTGCCGTGCTGATCGGCCTAGCCGTACTGGGTAGCCGGGCTGCTGCGGCCCCCGCCGAGTGGGAGTCCCTATTGCCGATCCTCGATCCACGGACGCACACCGTTGCGGGGAACTGGTCGAAGTCCGGGGGCGAGCTGTCGGTTGGAGCGAGCACCGGCGCGAGGCTGACCCTACCGATTGCGCCGGACGGTGAGTACGATCTCCGCGCAACGTTCACCCGTGCGACCGGCCAGCACTCCATCGGTCTGGTAGTGGTGCACGGCGGGCGGCAGGTGGTGTTTGAGGTCGACGCTTGGGGACGGCACCTGGGCGGCTTCCAGAACCTGAATGGCCGCAGTATCCAGGACAATCCCACCCGCCGTGAGAATGTCGCGCTGCAGAACGGAAAGCGGCACACGGTGGTCGTCGAAGTGCGCAAGGGGCTCCTGCGCGGTCTGCTTGATGGCCGGGAGATCGCCACGCACCGCACCGATGGCCGCGACCTGACCGTGCCCGACCTCTGGGCGATGCCGGAGTCCCGACAGCTCGGTCTGCTGGCCTGGGAGAGCCGGACGATCTTTCATAGTGTCGACCTCCGCGTGGTGAGCGGCTCCGCGCCCCGAGTCAGCGGGACCCAAGTTGCCCGAGCTCCCGCTCCCACTCCGGGAGTTCCGCCGGTGCCCACAGCCGTCCGGCTACCTGCGGGACCGGGAGCCGGCAAGCGGGTCTTGATGATCCTCGCGAACCGCGACTTCTTCTACCGCGAGTACGGCGATCCCCGCGCGGAGTTCGACCGCGCTCGCTTCCATGTGACGGTGGCGGCGGGACGAAGGGGGGCCTGCACGCCGCACGGAGGCTCCGGCCAGGGTCCGGATGGCGGGAACGTCCAGGCGGAGCTGGCGCTGAGCGAAGTGCGCGTCCAGGATTACGACGCGGTCCTCTTCTCCGGCGGCTGGGGCGCGTCCGCCTATCAGTTCGCCTTCCCCGGCCGATATGACAACCCGGTCTACAACGGGGATCCGGCTGTGAAGGCTCAGGCCAATCGGATCATCAATGAGTTCATCGCGCAGGACAAGTATGTGGCCGCGCTCTGCAACGGCGTCTCCGTCCTTGCCTGGGCGCGCGTCAATGGTCGCAGCCCGCTGGCGGGAAAACGCGTCTGCGCCCCGGTTCGGCAGGCGGCGGCAGGTATTTACAACGGACGGCAAGCGCAGCCGTCATGCCGCTGGCACCCTGAGAGCAACGGGGCCGTGATGTCCCCGCCCGGAGTGATCGGCCAGTCCGGCACGGCTGCGGACGACGTGATGGTGGACGGCAAGATCCTCACCGGTGAAGATGACATCTCCGCGCGTGAGATGGGTCGGCGTATGGTTCAGCTCCTCTCGCAGTCGGGGAGGCGGTAGTCCCCTTCGGTTCAAGTCCGAAGTTGCCCACTCTTGCTGGAGGAAGCGTTCCCTCGCCCGGCGTACGGATGCGGGTTGGTCGCGAAGCGGAGGGCGGGATGGACGAGTTTGGCGGTGGCGTGACTTACGGGGTGCTGGGCGAGCTGGATCTCCCTATGGGCCTGGGGCTGCTGCGGCTCTCGACGGAAGGTCGGCCCTCGGAGGCGGATGCAATCGCGTTGATCCACGCGGCGCTGGACGGGGGCATCCGGCTGCTGGACACCGCCGACACCTATGCGCTGGACGACAAGGATCTGCACTACGGGGAGCGCCTGGCGCGTAAGGCGGTCGAGTGCTGGCACGGTCCCCGGAGCGAGGTGCGCATCCTGACCAAGGCGGGCCTCTCCCGGCCCAAAGGGCGGTGGGTGCCGAGCGGCAGCCCGAAGAGTCTCCGCAAAGCGGTGGAGGGCAACCTGCAGGCACTGGGGGTGGAGCGGCTCTTCATGCTGCTGCTGCACGTCAATGACCCCCGCACCCCGCTTGAGGAGTCGCTGGGGGCGCTGGCAGAGTTGCGCGCCGAAGGGAAGATCGAGCACCTGGGCCTCTGCAACACCTCCATTCCCGAAGTGCGGCAGGCTGAGCGCCACTTCCCGGTCACCGCCATCCAGAACGAGCTGAGCGTGATCGACCGGAAGTCGGCGACTGAAGGGGTGGTGGAGCTGGCGCGGCAGATGCGTATCCCATTCCTGGCCCACCGTCCGATGGGCGGCCATGCCAAGGCTGCGAGCCTGAAGGGCAACCGCGCGGTGGCACCCATCGTCACCCGCCACGGCATCACCCCGCACGAGGCGGCGCTGGCCGTGGTGATGGCGCAGGGCGAGCATGTGATCCCGCTGGTGGGACCGACCCAGATTGCGAACTTGAAGTCGTGCCTCCGGTCGCTGGCCGTCACGCTGGACGCGGCGGACCGCGAGGCGGTGGCCTCCCGGATCAGCCTGGAGCCGACCCGTGAGGCGGTGGCCGCAACCGCAAAGCCGCGAACCCCGGCGGGATTGAGGGAGCTTCACCCCGGCGAAGGTCCCGGCGA
>JANPLG010000591.1:0-5590 GCA_031426395.1 Actinomycetes bacterium | reverse complement strand
TGAAGGCGGTAGGGATGCAGAGGGTCGTTCCGTTCGGGTTCTCGAGGATGTAGGCCGGGCTGGTGACGTCCCACGCCGTGTAGCCGCGGGCCTCGAAGGTGGCGCGGATGCCGCCGGAGGGGAAGCTGGAGGCGTCCGGCTCGCCCTGGATCAGGTTGCTGCCGCTGAACTCCGTGATCGCGCCGCCCTTGCCGTCCGGCGAAAGGAAGCTGTCGTGCTTCTCCGCCGTGAGGCCGGTGAGGGGATAGAAGACATGCGCGTAGTGGGTGGCGCCCTTCTCGATGGCCCAGCCCATCATCGCGCCGGCCACCACGTCGGCGATCGAGAAGTCGAGGGACGCGCCCGTCTCGATGGTCTTCCGCAGGCTCTTGAAGACCCCCTTGGGGAGCCGCTTCTCCATCTCCTTCAGGCCGAAGACGTTGCTTCCAAACAGCTCGCTGGAGGGCGTCTCCTGGAAGTTGAGGGCGGGCGTCAGCGGCTTGTAGTCCGTGACCGCCGTGATTGCCTGGTGCCGTGCTGCGCTTCCACTCATTATCAGGGTAACTCCTGTTCAGACGGAGAGTTGGACCGCCCAGCGCCCAAAGGCACCCGGCGCGGCCCGCGACATGGGAACGTGAGGAGGGTCTCCAGGCTGGACACCGCAGGCGGAATCCACCCGGACAAGGGAGCAGTCCAATGGCAACCAGCAGCGGCGATGATTGCGGGCCGCGCCTCCCAGAGCGACGAGATCGGCGCGATTTCCAACCCAGCCTCCGTTTTATCGCTATAGCAAGGAAGGACAGGAACTCTAAACGCGGGCGGCCCTGCCGGAGAAATTGTTTTCAAGACGCAAAGCCCGTCCGTCCTATGGAGCGCGGGCGTCCCGCCCGCACCCACCATAAGGTCTGCCGACCCCCCGCGTGGGTCCTCGGCCAGCGCGTTCCAATTCCGCGTTTCGCAGTCCGCATTCCGCAATTGAAGGCCCCCAGCTCCCGACGCTTGAACTCTTGGACAGCCACCTGTTGCGACATCCCACGACCCTAATGAAACGCCGCACCGTTCTCCCGCTGCTCCTCATCCTTGCGCCCGCCCTCGCCGCCCAGGCACCGACCGCACCGAACGCCGGGGCCGGAACCCAGCGCTCCAGCGGCCTGGGGACGGTGCGTGCGCGCGCGGAGCACGGGATGGTCGCCTCTACCGAGAGCCACGCCTCCAGGGTCGGGGTGGAGGTGATGCGCAAGGGCGGAAACGCGGTGGATGCAGCGGTGGCCGTCGGGCTGGCGCTGGCGGTCACCTATCCCGCTGCCGGGAACCTGGGGGGAGGCGGATTCATGGTGGTGCGGCGGGCGGATGGCCGCAGCCACGTCCTCGATTTCCGCGAGACCGCCCCGAAGGCTGCCTACCGCGACCTCTACCTCGACGCACACGGGGAGGTCCGCCCGCATGCCTCGACGGTCGGCCATCTCGCCGCCGGGGTGCCGGGGACGGTTGCCGGACTCTCGGAAGCGCTGAAGAAGTGGGGCACTCGTCCGTGGAAGGAGATGGTGGAGCCGGCCCGTCGCCTCGCGGACGAGGGGTTCCCGGTCACGCCCGCCATGGCCCGCGGGCTGCGCACTGACTTCCTTTCCGGTTTCCCGGAGAGCCGTCGCGTCTTTCAGCGGGACGGGCGCTACTACCAGGCGGGTGAGACGCTCCGGCAGCCGGACCTCGCTGCCACGCTCCGCCGCCTGCGAGATAACGGCGCGCGTGAGTTCTACGAGGGCCGTACTACTGAGTTGCTGGTCGCCGAGATGCGGCGAGGCGGCGGCCTCATCACGCGCGAGGACCTGAAAGCCTACCGCCCCAGGGAGCGCAAGCCGCTGACCGGCAAGTACCGCGGCTACGACCTGATCACCATGCCGCCGCCCAGCTCCGGGGGAACCGCGCTGATCCAGATGCTCAACATCCTGGAGAACGCCGACCTCGCAGCGATGGGCGCCGGCAGCCCGAAGCGCCACCACCTGGTGATTGAGGCGATGCGGCGCGCCTTCGCGGACCGATCGCACTTCCAGGGCGATCCGGACTTCGTCAAAGTGCCGGTGCGCGGCCTCACTTCCCGCCGCTACGCACAGGAGCTGTTCAAGAGCATTCGCCCGAACCGCGCCACCCCCAGTAGCGAGGTCCGCCACGGCAACCCCGCCCGCTTCGAGCGCGAGGAGACCACGCATTACAGCGTGGTCGATGCGGCTGGCAACGCGGTCTCCGTCACCTACACGCTCAACGGCGGCTATGGCAATGGGGTGACCGTCACCGGGGCCGGCTTCTTGCTCAACAACGAGATGGACGACTTCACCTCCAAGCCAGGCGTTCCCAACCTCTTCGGCCTCATCCAGGGCGAGGCCAACGCCATCGCGCCCCGCAAGCGGCCGCTCTCCTCCATGACGCCCACCATCGTCACCCGGAACGGGAAGCTCTGGCTGGTGATCGGCAGCCCGGGCGGCCCGACCATCATCAACACCGTGCTGCACACCATCCTCAACACGGTGGACCACGAGATGAACATCAAGCAGGCGATCGATGCGCCGCGCTTCCACCACCAGTGGCTCCCCGACCAACTCCGCCACGAGCCCGGCTTTGATCCGGCCGCCCGTCGCGCCCTGGAGGCGATGGGCCACCGCTTCGCGCCGCAGGCGGCCAGCATTGGGGACGCGCAGGGAATCATGATAGATCCCGCTACCGGTACGCGCCTCGGTGCCAGCGACCGCCGCAGCCCGGACGGCGAGGCTGCGGGGTATTGACCGTCCTTTTCCATCTGCGACCGAGGAGTGCATCTTGATCGGAATCATCCTGGCGGCAGGACAGGGCCGCAAGTTCTGGCCCTATGCGGACGTGCGCAACAAGTGCGCCTTCCCGGTAGGCAACGTCCCGACAGTCCGCCGCCTAGCAGAGCAGCTCCTGGTTGCCGGAGTGGATGGTGTCGTCGTGGTGGTGGGAATCCATGGGCGGTCGGTGCGGGCCGCGCTTGCGGGGCTGGAGCATCGGGTGGTCTTCGTGGAGCAGCCGCGCCCGGAGGGAACGGCGGATGCCCTGCTGCACGCCCTGGAAGGCACACCCTCAGGGCCGACGGTGGTCGCTTACGGCGATGTCGTCACCACGCCGGAGACGGTTGCGCGCGTAGTAGAGGCCGCCTTCAGCGAGGGCGCGCCCGCCTCGGCCTTGGTTGTTCCGCTGGACGGCGACCGTCCTGGCGACTGGATTGGAGCACAGCTACGGAACGGAGCGCTGACCGAGTGGGAGGGCCACGGGCGGGACGCGACGCACCGTCTCGGGGGCCTCTACGTCCTGGGGGCGGAGGCGATGCCCTACCTCCGCGCCAATCCTGGCGTGATGACCCACGTGCCGGTCGGGGGAATGCCGCCGCTGGAAGCCGACCTCGCTGAATCACTCGCACGGATGACCGCCGACGGGCTGGAAGTTTCCGCTATCCTGCCGGACGGCTTCGCGCTCGATCTCGACAAGCCGTGGCACATCATGGAAGCGAACCGGGCGCTGCTGCTGGATGCTTCGGAGCGGCTCGAGGAGAGTTCCGTGGGCGAGGGCGCTCGCATCGCGGAGAGCGCGGAGATTCATGGGCGCGTGGTGCTGGAACCCGG
The DNA here is from genome assembly GCA_031426395.1 of Actinomycetes bacterium. Taxonomy (GTDB): domain Bacteria; phylum Armatimonadota; class SYMT01; order SYMT01; family SYMT01; genus JANPLG01. Next base: position 1,979 of record JANPLG010000591.1, on the reverse strand, counting down.
CGCGCGCATCGGTGAGCGCGTGGTGGTGCATGGCGACCTCTGGCTCGGCCCCGGCGCGGAGGTCACCAACGGCAGCATCGTGAGCGCGCGGTGCATGGTCGGAGCGCGCACGCGTGTCCGAGACTACGCCCTCCTGGGCGAGGGCACCGTCCTCGGCGCGGATGCCATCGTGGGCCACGGCGCGGAGTTCGAGGGCGTACTGCTGGAAGGCGCTTACCTCTACCACTACTGCGAGATCCTGGGAGTGCTCGGCGCGAGGGTCGACATCGGCGCAGCCACCGTTTGCGGCACCCTTCGCTTCGATGACGGCGAAGCGACGCACCGGACTCTCGGCCGCCGCGAGGTGCCCCGCCACGACGCCAACGCCAGTTACCTCGGCGACTACAGCCGCACCGGCGTCAACGCGATCCTCATGCCGGGTGTGAGGGTCGGCGCCTACTCGTGCGTCGGCCCGGGGGTGATTCTCTCGGAAGACTTGCCCAGCCGCGAGATTGTCACGGTGAAGCAAGAGCTACTGCGGAAGCCGTGGGGACCGGACCGCTACGGCTGGTAGGTCACCTGCCTCATTTCGCTACGCTCACCGCTACCACCACCAGCGCAATCCCGGCGAGGGTCACTATCGGCACCATCGCCAGGTGCGGAAGGTCCTTGCGCCAGTCCCACTTGCCCGCCGTTTGGCATGCCAGGGTGCCCAGCGCCGCGATGATGGCGAGCGGCACCAGCGGGATCGGGCGGAAGGTGTGGCTGAGGAAGAATTGCGCGGTCAGCGAGGCGAGCATGGCTGCCTGGAGGGCCGCTCCGTAATCTCGCAGGGGCAGGCCCTTCGGGTCCGGCTCCGTGCGTCGGGCGAGGCGGGTGGCAGTCAGGATGCCCCAATACTGCAGCCCCACCCAGGCAACGGCGAGGATCAGGCCGCCTTCCGCAAAGCCGTGCACCAGGCTGTTGTGGGCCGGGATCGGGTGGTGGGACTCGAACATGTCGTAGCCAACCCCCAGCAACGGGTGCGCGGCCAGCATCCCCAGGCCCGCCTCCCACGCATCAATGCGGCCAAGGCTGGAGTCATCGCCTACCACGCTGGCGGCGGTGAACCGCTCTGGCGCGAAGAGCGCGAAGAGGCCCAGCAGGATCAGCCCCAGCACCGCGCCGCGACCCCAGCCCGCTCGGTGGATCACCATCACGGCGCAGGCGACCCCGAACGCGAGCATGCCGCCGCGGCTTCCGGTCAGGAAGACGGCCAGCGCCATCGCTCCCAGCGCGAAACCGCCACCCAGCCGCTTCAGCCATGGGTTGCCGCGCGTCATCGCCAGCAGGGCCAGCGGCACGCCGACCACCAGCGCCGCCGCGAGGTCGTTCGGATCATCGAAGTCGCCCACCGGCACGATGGCGCGCTTCAGCCCGTGCTCCATGAGCACCTCGCCGGTCACGTAGGCCCGCACTGCCGCAAGAGCCAGGCCGGTGATGAAGACCAGCAGCAAGTTGAGGGCGGTCCCAGCTCGGTCCGGTCGCGCGAGGAGCTGGTGGATCAGCAGGAACATGAAGCCGATCCGGAGGGCATCCATCACGCCGGTCGCCAGCGCATCCTTGCCTACGGAGCTGACGGCGCTCAGCACCATCACCACGGCGAAGGCGGCCATCCATCCCAGCATCGGGCTCGACCGATACTGCTCGCGCTTCACCGCCAGGTGCAGCCCCCAGCCCGCAAGTGTGGCCGCGCTCAAGGTGAGCGGCAGCCGTAGCCCTTCCAACTGCGGCACGAACTGCTCCGGCCGCAGGTAGAGGATGCCGAGGAAGAGCAGGATGCCCAGATAGGGCGAGTAGAGGATCAGCCCAGCACCGAGCACCGCGACAAACAGCGCGGCCACCACCACGGGAGAGAGCGTCAGTACGCCCCCAGTGATGAGCGCCGCGCCCGCAATCATCAGCAGCACCGCCAGGCTGGACCAGAAGAGGTCACTGCTGAGCATCGGGTGCAGCAGCCG
>JANPLG010000590.1:0-3315 GCA_031426395.1 Actinomycetes bacterium | reverse complement strand
TCTAGAAGCTCGTCGGACACATCCAGCGACTCCCAGGCGTTACGGCGGATTCGGTTGAGCAAGGGTACTGGGAGGCAGCCGAGGGGCTGAATGCCGTCGGCTTCGTATGCTTGACGCAACTGCGACAGACTCAGAAACTCCGCGAGCTGGTACGCCACCCGCGACTTCTTCGAGATGGATGCGTGCTCACCGGCGGCGAATTCGCAGGCTCCATCGATCCATTGCTCTCCATCCGTCAGGTTGACCAGCAAGATCCGATCAGCGTTCTGCCGAGGGTCGGAGATGATCACCCACGGATGTGGCCGAGGCTCCTTTTTGTTTCTCAACCGAAGGAACATCGTTCCGGCAACGAAGAACTCGTCAGCTTCCATTGGCGGCTATGCGGAGCTCGATCGTGCCAGGCTTGCCAAGTCCTGGTGGTCATCACCGACGGCAATGATGAACTCTCTCCGATTGGACTGGCCGACTTCATCAAGGATGTCTTCCGCCGAAATTGCCGCTGAAGAATTCCCTCCTGGGTAATTCTTCTCCCACTCCGGCAACTCCTGGTGCAGTTGCTCGATGATGGACCATGGATCTTGCCCATGGTAGCGCTCAGCCACGGAATCGAGAATGGCGATCTCGCGTCGAGTCAGCTTCTTGTGTCCAGGGTCGCCAAGCAGCCCGACATAAAAGTCCGACTGTGGCTGGATCCACTCATCCCACACAGGCGCGGCAGCCTCCGCCGCTGTGCTGTCGCGCATACCGTTGACCAGGCGAAGCACCGTGGTGAGAACCGGTCCCTTCCGCATCGCGTAGGGGTCATCTCCGGTGATGGGAAACCCGGTCTGCCGCATGCTCTCGCGGTCGGCCACGTAGAGCAGCTTCAAAAGGCGGATGTACTTCATCCGATGACCCGGCTCGGCCTGCAATAGGATTGCGGAGGCCTGGACCGTGCGCTCGACACTGAACGACCGCAGCATCACAAACTTCCTCTCTGTTCCCATGGCCTCAACCGCCCAACCTACGGCAAGGCTGGCTAAGGATAGCCGCTTCACGAGGGGCACCGACCACCAACAAACATCCGTTCGATTAGACGCGCCGTTCAGAGAGAAGTTCCGACATTGATGTGAGGTCGCCTGTGGGCCGGGCAGTGGCTCTGGAATCAGCGTGGATCAACTTCGGTGCCCAGTGGTGGAATACCCTCAGTGCGCGGGAAGCTCCTGCTTCCGCCGCTCGGCCAGCCATCGCTCACTCTGCATGACGCGCTCGCCATTGTCCGGCACCCCAAGTTCGGCCTCGCTGGTGGCGTCCCACGCACGCAGCCACTCGATCACCTCGATGTTGTTGCCGTCCGGATCCGCGATGAAGAACCGCTTCGCCCCGGCAATCGGCACCGTCTCCCGCACTTCCACTCCGCGCCCACAGAGGGTGTCGCGGGCGGCATCGCAGTCGTCCACGTGCAGCGCGAAGTGACGCGGGCTGACGGCATCCGGCTCGTCCGAAGGGATCAGGTGGAGCTGCTGCTCCCCCAGCTGAAACCACCGCACTGGGGTGACGAAGTTGGAGGGGCGCGGCACCTCCGCCAGCCCGAGCCGCTCCTGGTACCAGGCAACGGAGCCCTCCATATCGGAGACGAGGATGGAGACGTGATGGATGCCGGTGAGTTTCATGTAGGAAGCCTCATGCGTCGAAACCGTACTCCCAGGCTTCAAAGCCCCGTTGCCAACTCCTGGCTATACGCAGGCGCAGCGCCGGCGAAAGGTCGGAGAACTCGTTCCTGCGGTAGGTGGACAGGGAGTTGACGTATTCCTGCAATCGGGGTTGGACCCGCTCGAACCGCCCCAGCCCCAGTCGTTCGTAGAGGGTGCGCACCTCCCCCATCGTATCGTTCACAAGATCGTCGTACCCTACCTCGTGGAATTGACCCTCCGGGATCAGTCGCTTCTCCTCGAAGAAGGCGTCATACATCGTCGTGTGCCGCCGCAGAATCTGCTCGTCCACATTCTCGGGAGGAGTCTGGAGGGAGTAGAAGGGCCAGAGACTTTGGAGCAGGTGTCGGGTTGACCGGAACACCTCGTAGGGGTGTCGGTGGATGTGGATGAAGCGAGCACCGGGAAAAAGTTGAAGTAAGAGGCGGATGCGAGCGGTGTGCGTGGGAGATTTCAGCAGCAACCGGCGTCCGTGCTTCAAGGTCAGCTTCCGCAGGAACCACAGGAAGGTGCTCTTCCACTCCTCCACCTCGTGGGCGGAAACGTCTCGAAAGGTGAGGTAGCGGTCGTAGTGCTCACTCCGGCGTGGGAAAGAGCACATCCCCAGGAAGGGAGAGCGAAGGCTGGAAACGCACATCGCGAATTCGTCTTCCTGCGGGGTGCCCGGCCCCAGAGCTACGTTGTCCATTGGACGAGTGCGCGGCACCCAGGCCATGAACTGCTTCTTGACCGCCTGCTCAGTGCTGAGGAAGGAGTACGGAAAGCTCGTCTCGATGCTGTTGGGCGCAGCAAACTGCTCCGCATCACACGCGAGCAGATTGTGAAGGTGAGTGGTTCCAGAACGCCAGTGCCCAAGCACAAAAACGGGCGAGTCGAGAATGGCGGTGTTCTCAATGGCGGAGCCAAACCGTCGCTCCTCTCGGCGCGCGTTTTGACTATTGCGCATGCTCACCAGAGTGAGAAAGGCCGCGCGGCTCCGGTAGCCGGGATCGACCTGGTTCTCCGCGAGTAGGACTCGCAAGCGGTCGGAGGGAATGCCGCTCAGGTAGTTGCTCCAGAAGCCCCACCGAGCCTTCATGGGTCACATGCCCCGCGAGCGCCGTCCGCAGACTCGAAGTGGGCCGCGTCCCGGTAACGCTCCGGAGCGTAACGTGATGCAAGCAGGCCGGTGGCGGAGTTCAGGTCGACCTCCCGCACCAGCACCCCCGCATCACCGTACGGCAGATGCGCCACGCACCGGCCCGCGGGGTCGATGAGGCTGGTGGCCGACTCCTGATACCGGAAGCCGTAGTTGACACTGGCGAAGTAGACCGTGTTCTCAAGGGCGCGGCACATCATCGCCTTCTCATAGTAGGGTCCGGCCGGGGCACCCCACTCGGTCGGCACCGTCCCCACCTGGTCGCTGCCGGTGCAGTGCGGGTGGAACACCACCGGGGCACCGCGCGCCGCCGCCCATCGCACCGTCTCCGGGTAGCGGAACCCCTCGTGGCAGATCACCACGCCGAACTTGACGACACCGGACTTCGCGGTGGCCACCTCGAAGAGCTGCCGTGTATCTCCCGGCACGTAGAGCGCCTCTTCCGTCGGATCGAGCTGGTTCTTGGTCTGCCATCCTTGCACTTCG
>JANPLG010000589.1:0-6406 GCA_031426395.1 Actinomycetes bacterium | reverse complement strand
CCGCGCACGGAGGGGCAGGCGTTGAGGATGGCGACCGCTCGCTCCTGGTCCTCAGACATCACCTTCACGTCGAGGGTCTGGCCACCCGTGACCTGCCGGACGATCTCGCTCACATCGCCGCTGACCACCATCTCGCCTTGCTCGATGATGCCGATCTTGTTGCAGAAGTCGGCGAGCTCCGGGAGGATGTGGCTGGAGATGATGATCGTCTTCCCCATGCTCTTGAGCTCTTTGAGAAGCTCCTTGATCTCGATGCGGGCGCGGGGATCGAGGCCGGAAGCCGGCTCGTCCAGCAGCAGCACCTGGGGATCGTGGACGAGGGTCTTGGCAAGGCAGAGGCGCTGCTTCATGCCTCGAGAGAGCTCTTCGACGTAGCTGTCCTTCTTGACCGTGAGATCGGTCAGCTCCAGCACGTCGTCGATGATCCGAGGCCGCTTCTCCCGAGGGATCTTGTAGGCGGCGGCGAAGAAGTCGAGGTACTCCCACACCTTGATGTCGTCGTAGACCCCGAAGTTGTCCGGCATATAGCCGATGATGCCGCGCACCTGCTCCGGGTCACGGGTCACGTCCACGCCATTGATGTAAGCGCGGCCCGAGGTCGGGCGGAGCAGCGTCGCCAGCATCTTGATGGTGGTCGTCTTTCCGGCACCGTTGGGACCGATGAAGCCGAAGATGTCGCCGCGCTCCAGATGAAGCGAGAGGTCCTTCACGGCGACGAGGTTGTTGGAGTATTCCTTACGAAGGTGCTGGATATCGACCACGGATACGCCTCAGTCTAGCTAGTGCGGGAGATTGCCTTTTTCGACACAGAAGGACACAGATCTCACAGAAGGGACACAAATGGAGGGACGGGGTGGATTTGATCTACTGCGGTGAGCGGATGGACTTGGCAGGATGACCCATCCCTGAGCGAGTTGATCGAAGTTCAGGTTCACGCCAAAGCTGGTGCAGTTGACCGCCGATGCGCGGATGTAGCAGTCCAAGGAGTCTCTCTGTGTCCCTTCTGTGAACTCTGTGTCCCTCTGTGTCCAATTCCCAGAACGGCAACCCTCACTCAAGGCCGCTCTTCACGGGGGTGCTACTGTCCAGGTGAACCACCATCAGCGAGGCGGCTTGCTCCCGGGGCGTCCCACCGTTGACTTGGAGGGGCGACACCGGTTCCTGAATCCATCCCACCAGCAGCGGGTAATCCGGTGGGCTCCAGCCGGAAGGGCCACCGTTGAACGTGGTGCTCAGCGGCAACAGGACGGCCCTCTTCATCCGAGCTTCTTCCTTGGTGCCGGCCACATTGGCAGTCAGGTTGGCCGGCAGTAGTCCGCCCGCGGCACCCGTGATGGCACCGGAGAAGGTTGCGGACTGACCTGGCGGGAGGTCCCTTACGGGCTTGGCGGTGCCGCCGAAAAGGATGCGGCAATCCTTGAGCGTGAAGCGCGTCTTATTCTCGACGGAGCCGGTCCAGGTGCCGCCGTTGTCGCGGGTCATCTTCACCCGGAAGCCGCTCTCGCCGCCGCCGAGGCTCACCACTCCCTCGCCCTTGACCACTCGCATCGCCCACATGTCAATCGGCATGTCCTCAATGCGCGGGGTGTCGCCATACTCCACACGGATGCCGGTCGACTCACGATCCGACGACGGCTCTGAGAGGAGGGTCCCGGCTTCGTCGCCCTTGCCGGAGCCGCCGCTCGACTCCAACTGCATGTCGTAGGTGGTCTTTGCGGGGGAGAAGAGGCCGGCGTAGGTGACCGTGGAGGCCGCTGGCTGGTTTGCGTGCGCCTCCACCACCCCCACCTTCGCCAGGAGCGTGCGGCCACCCTTGAAGCCGTACCCGATCATGTAGGCTCCCACCACGAAGACCAGCACGATGGCGGGCGTGGTGAGCCAAGCGTACTCCTTCTTGTCCCACTTCTTGAGCAGAGCGTAGTTCACGGGCACCAGCACGATGATGTACGCCAGCAGGAACAAGGCAACGACGTAGAACGCCGGGATGTCGAGTTGGGAGATGGAGAAGGGCGCTTGGGCGAGGGTGTTGCTGCGCTCCCCGCCGTACATCCCCCGGTTCCAGTCCTCGCCGCTGTCGGTCATGGAGATGACGGAGGTCATCTGCGGCGGTGCTGGCTGGGTCAGAATCCGCGACCAGACCTGTCGCATCCCTTCCCACTCGCGGAAAGGGGAGAGGGCCGGGTCGAAGGCGAGGAAGACCACGCGCCCTGCGCCCTTCCGGCCGGTCACCACGATGGGGACGCCCTCCTCGCTGACGCTGACCACCGCTCCGGGCTTCGGTGCGCTCGCTACCACGGGGATCGCTCCGCTGGGAGTGCGGGCCTTTCCCTTCCGGCCGAGGTCGGGCAAGGCGGAGAGGGTGCGCGTTCCGGTTGGCTGAACCGGCAGCAGATCCTGGAAGAAGGGAGAGGTGAGGCGCGCGGAGTCGACACCGCCCGTCACCACCAGCGTACCGCCGGAATTCACGTAATCGCGGATCGCAGTCGCCTGGTCCGGCGTGAGTTCGCGGTCCGAGACGGAACCGAGGACCACCATGTCGGCGGCGTGTAGCCCCTGCCAGCGGTCGGGCACCTTGGTGGGATCGAGGACGCCCACATTCACGGTTGCCTGATTGCGACCGGTCATCCACTGCCGCGTCCCCTGCGCGAGCTTTGGCAAGGTGTGGCCGTTCAGGTTCTTCATGGTGGCGGCGAAGGTGCCGTCGCCGATACCGCAGACGAGCCAGTCCCCTTCGGTCACGATGCGGACCTGCGGTCGGGTGGGCTGACCGACTTCCCGCCCTTCCTTGAAGAGGCGCACGGCGACGTTCTGCCCTCCGTACGAGATGGGCGACCGCATGTAGAGGTAGTGGACCTCGTTGGCGCTGCCGGGCAGGGTGCGTTCCGGGATGCGGTGCTCATCGCCGCGGTCCATTGGGACGGAGAAGCGGACGCGAACCTCGGCCTTCGCGGACGCGCCCTGATTCAGCAGGTTCACGCGCACCGGCAGCCAGCGGTTCGGCTTGTAGAGGCCGTCGAGGCCAGCCTCCGCATTGACGGCGGTCTGCGCCGCCGCGGGCCGCGCGGCGACCATCCCCGCGCCCGCCGCCACGGCAACCGCCAGGCACTGGCACGCAAAGACGAGAGAGAAGCGACGGGAGGACATGTAAGGAAGGGACTCCGGTCAAGCTCGGTGGGGGCTCGAGCGGGACTCTACGGGGGCGTTGAACAGAACAACGCGATACCGGCTAGCAGGTTACGCAACCGTTCCGGTAAACCATTCGTGGCTTGTAGGACCCGTCTGTTTGTGGATTGCGTGCGTGCGTTGACGGTTACCGGATGGGCAGGGACTATTCCGCGCCGTTTGTCATTCCGCTCGCTCATTCTCCCAGGGCTGGCCTCGCCATGCATGACGGGTACCGCCACGAGGACGGAGCGGCGACTGAGCGCCCGCCCTACCCTCCGTGTCTCCGTGGCCAAGACGGCTCCCGCATTGCCGTATCGCGTCCGATTTGGCGGGTCCAAGGCGCTGTCTGATCCGCGCCGATCCTTTCAATCCGCGTCATCCGCGTTCTATTCTTCTGGATTGCCCTGCGGCGTAATCACTGCCTACGACCCGCATTCACAGCGTGCCGCAGGCAACGATTGCGGGTCATTTCCGGGGGTTATCGGGTCTTGACAAGCCTGATACAATAGTCCGGCTTCAGGGTCCGGGGGTTCACCCGGCGCTTGGGAGACCCCCTTCGGGCGGGTTTCACATTACCTCCTTGCGCGGACCGGCAAAGCTCAGATTTACCCAGCCCGGATGCCGGGCCAGTCAGGAAGTTTCGATGCCCTTACCTAAGCGCAAGCATTCGCACGCTCGGTCTTCCCAGCGCCGCGCCAACAACTGGAAGCTGACGCTTCCGAACGTCGGTTCATGCCCCCGCTGCCGCGCACCGCGGCTTCCACACCACGTCTGCCCCTCCTGCGGTTTCTACGCCAACCGGATGGTGATTGATGTCCGTTCCCGGCAGCGGGGCGGCGAAGAGGGTCAAGCGGAAACGGTCCAGGAGTAGTCCGTGAAGATCGCCGTGGACGCGATGGGCGGTGACCACGCCCCCGCCGCCATCGTGGAAGGGGCGGTCAACGCGTCCCGGGAGCACGGTATCGACGTTCTGCTCGTCGGCCGTGAGGCGGTGATCAAGGCGCTATTGAACAAGCACGCGCGGGGCGCGGGCAACAGCCGCGTGGAGGTGGTGGATGCGCCGGACGTGATCGACATGACCGATCAGCCGGCGCAGGCCGTCCGCCGCAAGAAGGGCGCCTCGCTGGTAGTCTGCGCGGAGTTGGTCAAGAGCGGTCGGGCCTCCGCCATGTTCTCGGCTGGGAATACCGGTGCCGGAATGGCGGTGAGCCTCTTCAAGTTTGGCCGCATCCCCGGAATCGACCGCCCCGCGATCGCACTCCCGCTGCCCAATCCCAAGGGTGTTACGATCCTCCTGGACGCCGGCGCGAATGTCGACGTGGCACCGCACTGCCTGGTGCAGTACGCCGTGATGGGCAGCATTTACGCACGTGAGCTGTTCGGTATCGACACACCCCGTGTCGGGCTACTTAATATCGGAGAAGAAGAGTGCAAGGGGAACGACCTGGTGCGGGAGGCCTTCCCGCTGGTCAAGGCCGCCCCCGTGCAGTTCATCGGAAACGTTGAGGGCCGCGATCTCTTCAATGGCCGCGTGGATGTTGCCGTTTGCGATGGCTTCATCGGAAACGTCGCGCTGAAAGTGGGAGAGGGAGTGGCGGACCTGCTCCTGCACCTCATCCGTGAAGAAATAGAAGCGAGCCCGCTCCTCAAGATCCCCGCTCTTGCCCTGAAACCGGTGTTTCGGCGCATCCGCCAGAGAACCGACTACGGTGAGAGGGGAGGAGCTCCCCTCCTGGGCGTGAACGGAATCTGCATCATCGGCCACGGAAGCTCCAACGCAGTCGCGGTCTCCAATGCGATTCGGACCGCCAGAGAAGCTGTCAGCCATGGAATTATCGACAAGATTCGCACCCAGCTTGCTTCCTGAGCCCACAGGCGACCCCTTGCCTGCGGTGCTGCAGCCGGCGGGCATCCTCGGGGTGGGAAGCTACGCACCGGAGAAAGTCCTCACCAACCAGGACCTGGAAGCGATCGTCGAGACCAACCACGATTGGATCGTTTCCCGCACCGGCATCACCGAGCGGCGGCTTGCGGGCGTTGATGAGAGCACCAGTTCCCTGGCAATCGAGGCCGCCCGGCGAGCCCTGGCGGACTCCGGAGTCGATCCGGCGGCGATCGACCTTGTCATCGTGGCCACCACGACGCCGGATGCCCTGTTCCCGGCCACCGCTTCCCTGGTGCAGCACGCGCTGGGAGCGGTCAACGCGGCTGCCTTCGACCTCAGCGCGGCCTGCAGCGGATTCATCTACGCGATGGCGGTCGGCTCCCAGTTCATCCAGACCGGCGTCTACCGCCACGTGCTGGTGGTGGGAGCGGAGACCCTTTCCCGGATCACCAACTGGCAGGACCGCACCACCTGCGTGCTCTTTGGAGATGGCGCGGGCGCGGCGGTCCTCGGGCCGGTAGGCTGCGGAGACGGCTTCCTGAGTTTCGACCTTGGCTCTGACGGTGCGGGCGCGGATCTGCTTTCCGTGGTGCCAGGCGGCTTTGGGCACGAATTGACGACCGGCTCCCCGGATGAACTCCGGTGCAGCATCAAAATGGCCGGACAGGAAGTCTTTAAGTTCGCCGTGAAGGTGGTCGAGGAGAGCACGCGCCGCGTCCTGCAGCGCGCCGGCCTGACGGCGGACGACCTCGACCTGTTCGTGCCGCACCAGGCGAACGTGCGAATCATCGATGCCGCAGCCAAGCGTCTGGGGCTGCGCGAGCCGCAAGTCTTCTCCAACGTCCACCGGTACGGAAACACCAGCGCCGCCTCCATTCCCCTCGCCCTGGTCGAAGCGCGCGAGACCGGCCGACTACGGCCCGGCGACCGGGTGGCATTGGTAGGGTTTGGCGCAGGCCTCTCCTGGGCTTCGTGCGTCATGCGGTGGAGCAAGTCCCCGACCGATACTGCACGCGGTCCAGCGAGCGAAGCTCCCTTCCGTGAACTCGAGGAACACGACCGATGAGTCAGGTTCTTGCCGGAAAAGTTGCACTGGTCACGGGCGGTGGACGCGGTATCGGAGCGGCGATTGCCCTCGCCCTTGCCGATGCCGGTGCCGACATTGCGCTGGCGGTCAGTCGGGATCTGGCCGCCGCTCAGGAAGTAGCGGCACAGGTGGAGCAGCGGGGCCGCAAAGCGCTCGCGCTCCAGGGCAACGTGGCCGACGCCGAGGCCGCTGAGGGGCTGGTAGCGAAGACAGTTGAGGGGCTGGGCCGCATCGACATCCTGGTCAACAACGCGGGAATCGCACGTGAT
>JANPLG010000588.1:0-3084 GCA_031426395.1 Actinomycetes bacterium | reverse complement strand
GCTGGTTGCGCGTCAACCCGGAGTGGTTGAAGAGATACTGCCCCAGGATCGTCGGGTCCTGCTTCGTGGCGGGACCCAGCAAGACGGTGCCGAGCACCGTGGGGCTGTCCGTGCTCACCACGGTCAGGCTGTTGCCTAGATGGTTGGCCACCCACACTTCGCGGCCATTCGGAGTGATGGCGAGGCCGCGGGGGTTCGCGCCGACCCGCGTCTCCTGCTGCGAGAAGGGCCAGATCACGATCCGTCGCGTGTCGTGGATGGTGATCCGCGTGACCACATCTCGACCCGAAACGGCGATCCAGGCGTGACGCGCATCCTTGTCCAGAACGATGTCATGCTGATCCGCACTGCCGAGGATATCCGCCTCGCCCGCCACCCGCGCGAAGTCCATCCACTGGTCCTCGCCCTTGAGCGGTGGGTCCGACGAGAGGCGGACCGCCTGCACCAGGTTGTGCCAGATCTCCTTTGGATCCCCCGCCGGAAGCGCGTTGAACGGCGGCATCAGGGTGGCATACGCCTCCTCGCCGTCCGCCGTGACCGTCACTCCCCGAACGTTGGTCCCCTTCAGCTTGAACTCGCCTCGCGACTTCAGCGCGACGGTGTCGATGAGCGAGAGACTGCCGCCCGTGAGGTTGGCCACCACCAGCGTCTTCCCATCGGGCGTCAGGTCGAGCGCCCGAGGACGGCGGCCGACCGGCACCCGCGCGGTGACGGCTGCGGTCTTGAGATCGATCACGGCCACCTGGTCGAGCTGACTCACCGTGGCGTAAGCCCGCTTACCGTCCGGCGAGACTTTCACGCCATACGGCATGCCCGGCAGCGCGACGAGGGCGCGTTGGGTGCCAGTGGCGGCGTCCAGGATCGCCACGGTGCCGGAAAAGCTATTGGCCACCACCAGTTCGCGTCCGTCAGGCGTCACGGCAAGGCCGGCAGGTCGCTCCCCGCCCGTACGGTAACGGTCAAGCACCTTCCGCGCGGCGGTATCCAGCACCGCGACGGAGCCCTCCGCCATCTCCGTGACATACGCACGAGAGCCGTCGCGCGAAAAGGCGATGGCAAAGGGTGCGCGGTTCTCATTGGATGCAGGTACAGTGGTCGAGGCATCCGAGAGAAGTGCCGAGGTGGAAGCGAACGCAAGTCCAATGAGGACGCCCAAGGAGCGAGTGAACGCTTGAATCCTACTCACCGGCAGTCCTCAAGGCTTTCTCGAAAAGGCGGTCGCTGATGTACAGGCCTGTGTCGCGAAGCTCCACTAACGTCGGCCCAGCCTGACTCAACAGGCCAAGATGCTTGGCTCGGACCACAACACCTACGGAACCGACAACGTTCATCCCAAGGCGCTCGGTGTAGTTCCTGGCAGAAAGGTCGTCCAGTACAACCATACTTGCTTGGCAAAGCAAGGCCAGACTGATCGCCTCCCGCTCGCCAAATCCCAAACTGCTCCTCAGAATTTGGGCTGTCATTGGCTGGGTGAGGGACTGAACGGATATCCAATCGGGCAGCGGCACCGTTCGCGAGACTTCCAGTGCAACTGCTTCCGGAACCCAGAAGGGTTCTCCAAGAACATCCCTGAGCAAGTCCAACCGATCGATCGCCTGAAAGGCAATGAGCGGACTTGCATTGCACACGACGGGCCGGAGACTTGACATCCTCAGAAGCTCTTAAGAAACGCTGCTTCGCGATCCCACTGCTCGTCCGACATTCGGAAGAACGGTATTCCCAAACGGCATGAGTAGCGGATGAAGCTTTCCCGGTCCATTCCCAGCAGTTCTGCCGCTCGTCCACTAGAGATGTCAGCACGTCGATAGAGTTCGAGCACCAGCATCTCCCGAACGGTTTCGTCCACTGGTAGCGGACCCTGGCTCAACATCGTCGTCAGCTCTGGGCCAAGATCTACAGTCGCGGTAGGCACACTCATTCTCCCTTGGTCGCTGGACGGAAGACCCTAAACATCTACAAAAAGGTGACACCGAACGCCGAGAAACCCGCCTCAATCTCCAGAAGAAGTTCGTCTTCTCCGTAACGGATGTAGGGTATCCCCATCTCCGAATCGCGCCGATGAAACGCCAGCCGCTCCATGCCCAGGATGCCGGCCGCTTGACCGGAGGAGAGCTCCGTCCGACGATACATATCCCAGACCAAGGCTTCCTGAATCTCAGCGTCTATGGGCTGAGAGCGTTGCGCAAGCACGCGAGTCAGACTAGGGTCGAGTTCAATGGACACAGTCGGCATGCGAATTCTCTTGCCGTCACGATGTTGTGGCTATCGGAAGACTTCGGGGATGGCATCCCCGGCGATCTGGAACGGGCGGTTGGCGAGGTCCCGCACCTCGGTTGCCGGATCGATGCCCAACGCCCGGTACATCGTACCCCCGATGTTGTCCGGTTTCACCGGGTTCTCGATCGGGTACGCGCCATCGGCGTCCGAGGCGCCGTAGACGAAGCCGCGCTTCATGCCTCCACCGGCCAGGATCAGGCTGTAGCAATCCGGCCAGTGGTCGCGCCCCGCCTTGTCATTGATCTTCGGCGTGCGGCCGAACTCCCCCATCCACATGACCAGCGTATCGTCCAGCAGGCCGCGGTCTTCCAGGTCCCGCAGCAGCGTCGGCACCGTCTGGTCCGTCTGCGGCAGAAGCTGGTCCTTGAGGCCCTTGAAGTTCTCCTCATGCGTGTCCCAGATGAAGCCGCCGCTGGGTCGGCAGTAGTAGACGGTCACCAGCCGGACCCCCGCCTCCACCAGCCGCCGCGCCAGCAGCGTGCTCTGCCCGTACGGCGTCCGACCATACTCATCCCGCAGATTGGCCGGCTCCTGGGTGAGGTCGAACGCCTGCTTCACCTTGGTGGACGACAGCATGGCGAAGGCGCGCTGCTGGTACTCATCGATGCCGCGCGACTGGGCCAGCTTCTCCTTCAGCCCCACCTGCCGGTCAATCGACTGCAGCAGCGACCGCCGGTCCTGAAGGCGTTCCGCGCTCAGGCCCTGGGGAAGGCTCAGCTCCGGCAGTTGAAAGTCCGCCGCGTTGGGGTCCTTCAGTAGGAGCAGCGGGTCGTACTTCTTCCCAAGGAAGCTGGCGTGCTGACCGGG
>JANPLG010000587.1:0-29768 GCA_031426395.1 Actinomycetes bacterium | reverse complement strand
CGCTGCCAGAGCATCAGCCCGTTGGCGTCCAACTCAAAGTATCGGCCGGTATCCAGATCGAGCAGGACGGCGCCCGTTTCGAGTGATTCGCAGAGGACCGAGGGAGCGGCAGTCAGGGACGTGGCGGTCAGAGGGGTGTTTGTCGGGGAGGAGGTAGGTTGATGGAGCGGCGACATTGATGCATCCATAGGTCAGCGGGTCTCGATCACTTACGTTTGGGTCTGCGGGAAGCTGGCAGTTTCAAGAAAGGGAGCAACCCCCTCCATGCTTTCTCCGTAGGGCGTGCGATCCACGGACACCCAGGCGTGTCCCGACCATTGGTTGGCTTGACCCGTTCCCTGTCGGCGGATTCCCAGGTGCAGCCTCGCGGGAACCCCTTGCCGCCGCAGAAACCGCGTCCGCAGCATGGCCAGCGGCAGGCAGGTCACCACTCTCCGCATCCCCGGGAGGCGGATGATCCGGTCGACCGTCACGAGCGCCGCCGCTGCTCTCTGCGTGGTGGCCTCGTGCCGCGCAAAGATAGGGTCATCGCTCCACCAAGTCTCAAGCGCACTCAGCTGCTTCACCCGGCATATCCGCAGGGTGACGGGAAGCGCCAGCGTCCACCAGACGGCTTCAGCAGTTCCAAGCGCCCGGGACCAGGCGCTCCGGCAATGGGTTACGGCAGTCGGCATAGCAGTGGCTGCAGTAAAGATGCCAGATTGCTCGGCATCGTGCCAAGCGTTAGTTGGTAGCAAGGCAGCCGGGCAAGTACTGCCAACAGCCGGAAGTGGTGCGAGACGAGCGCGGCGTCCCCGGGCATCAGGGAGCACTCGATCAAAGCTGACAGCGCCGACGGAGCTAGCATCGGCTCGAGGCGGGTGGAGGCGTCGTTGCCCACGCGTGGGAACACGAGCGCCACCGCTGGCATTGGTCCTTCGGCCGGGGTCAGGTTCATCCCGGTGATCTCCGGGAATCGTGCCAGCGCAACTCCACGAAATCGGGGTTCGCGGGGGAAGGGAAGCACCTTTCCCGGTTGATCGGCGGGCAAGAGCAACAGGTCGTCCGAGAGCAGCGGCCATCCCAGTGCCGCGAGGCGACCAGCCGTGGTGCTCTTGCCGGACCCGGTCAGACCCGGAAGGAGCAGCGCGCCGGCGGAAGTCCGCACCGCGGCGGCATGAAGGGAGTAGAGGCCCACCTCCCGCAGCAGGAACGGCAGAGCGGAGGAAAGCCCCGCTGAGATTTCTGCCTCCAGAGCGGCCATCGCCGCGTCCGGCACCTCGATCCGAATGCTCAGCGCCTCGCTGTTCACCTGGAACCTGGTTCCGCCACGCGCCTGCAGTCTGAGATCAGAACCCCGCAGCAGGTAGCCGGTGCCCCATGCCCCGGAAGCGTAGTCGGTGCCATCCGACGGACAGGCACCTATTCGGACGGCCTCGACCAACAGCGTCGGCGCGACCTTCTGGGCTATCTCTTCGGCCGGATCGCCGCAGGGTAGCTCCCGGAGCACTGCGGCTCGGATTACAGCGTCCTCCGCCGTAACTCGAATCCGAAGGCATTGCAGTCCGCACTCCGCTCCTTCGGCGGTGCCAGCTGGATATCTCGTTGACGGCGGCTGCAGAAGACGCTCCTGACCCGTCGGTCAATCTCGGATTCCGGATTGGGAACGCGGGCTGACTGGTAGCGGGAGGGAACTCGCTTACCAAAGGTTGTTGCGGGCGGGACGCCCGCGCTCCTCCGGGCGAAACCCGAGGAAACAGGATCACGGATTGCCTCGACTCCGTTTGGCATGCAGGCCCTCTGGTGAAAACGGACTCAGGCCGGCCCGCTGGAGACGCGGAAGCTCTCACCCAGCGTGGGAGGACTGGCTCTCGGTCTTACGCAAGGAGTGCGGAATGTATCACCACGTGAAGAAGCTGATGTACACGGTTAACGTCGGCACGCCGGACCCCCGGTTTGGAAACATGCTGCTGGAGCAGTTCGGCGGCGCAAATGGAGAGCTTGCCGCCGCCATGCAGTACTCCATCCAGGGACTGAACTGCGAGGATCCGGCCCGCAAGGACCTCCTGATGGACATCGGCACGGAAGAGCTGAGCCACCTGGAGATCGTTGGCACGCTGGCCCGGATGCACCTGCAGCCGATGAAGACCTCCCGCGAGGCGGCCGAGGCGGACCCGCTGGTCGCCATCGCGGGCGGGGGCGGCGTCTGCCTCTGCAACTCGGAGGGGAACCCGTGGACAGCGGACTACCTCAAGGTCACCGGTGAACTGGACGTCGACCTCCGCAGCAACATCGCCGCGGAAGCGCGGGCCAAGATCGTCTACGAGCGGCTGATCAACTTCTGCGACGACGCGGGCACCAAGGATGCGCTCCAGTTCCTGATGACGCGCGAGATCACCCACATGAAGGCATTCATGCTGGCCCTGGAGAGCATGGGCAAGGACCCGCTCACCATCGGCAAGATCCCGCCGACCCCCGGCATTGTGGACCAGTTCTTCAATGACTCCACCGGCGCGGGAGACATGGGTGAGAAGGACGTGCGCGGCCCCTGGAACCAGGGCAACGGCTGGAAGTTTACGGAAGCGCCGGCCTTCCAGGAACTGGCCCTCGGCGGCAAGCGTTAGTCATCCAGCAAGACTGCCTGCGTCTTTACGTCGGAGAGGGTGGGGGAGAGTGGGTGAGTTAAGCTCGCTTTGCTCCCTCGCTCCCTCTCCCTCTTGTCCCCTCGTAAACCGGGACGCGACAACAGCCCCTCTTCTGGAGAATGACGGAGGCGTCCCTGCCCGCCTCGCTTCCGGTGAAAGAACCGTCAGCGACCAGGGGGGCCACGCCAACGTCAAGTGCTGCTCCCGCCTTGACGCGAGGGAGACCGCCACGAGGGTGGAGCTGCGACGAAGCTGCCGCCCTACGCACCGTCGCCGAGACGGCACCCGCTGCATCCCAATCCGCAACCCGAAATCGGGATCATGCCCGGCGGTAGATGGCTGCGGAGCGCGGGGGCACGATGGCGCGCAGGTGCCCGTGGTTGATGCTCACCCGCTCCGCAGGATCAAGCTCGTTCACGATGGTGGAGCCTTCCGGTAGGAAGTCCCGCACCAGGGACGGCAGCTTCGGGTTGAGCAGGATCGGGAGCGGCAGATCGGCTTCCGCATCGCCGTTGTTGAGGACCACCACCCGGACGTCGTCTAGGAAGAGCCGGACGTAGGCGTAGACGGTCGGCTCCACCCAGAGGGTGAAGATCAGCCCGTACCGCAGCGCCATGCTCTCCTTCCGGATGCGGATCAACTGCTGCGTGAAGTGGAAAAGCTCCCGCGCCAGCACGGACCGCGTTCCAGATCGCGTCCCGGCGGGCGGCTCGTCGATGCGTGCCCACGGCATGTCGCGACGGTTATCTGGGTGCTCCCCGCCTTCCATTCCAATCTCGTCGCCGTAGTAGAGCTGGGGGATGCCGCGAGTGGTGAAGAGGAAGGACAACGCCAGGCGCGTGCGGCGCAGCGCGATTTCCGGATCGGCTTCCCCTCCGGCGGCGTGGAAGAAGCGGGCCGTATCATGGTTGTCCAGGAACGTGACCAGGTGGTGGGCGTTGCGGTACTCCATGTCCTGGTTGAGGATGCCTTGCGGCTCGCCCGGACCCAGCTCCGCCCGCGCCAGGCGGGTGAAGGGAGCATCCTCCGCGAAGACCTCCGTGAGCGCGTGGTAAAGCGGGTAGTCGAACATCGAGTCGAAGCCGACCGCCGCCTGGTAGTGCGCCACTTCGGACGGCTGCCCATCCCAGACCTCGCCAATCAGCGTCAGATTCGGGTGCAGGCCCTGGACGAAGACCTGCAAGTGGTGCCAGAACTGCGTCTCCACATGCCTCGCTGCGTCAATCCGGAGCGCGTCGACCCCTGTCCGCTCCACCCAGTCCAGGATATTCCGGATGAAGTAGAGGTTGACGTCCACCTGGTCATGGTTGAGGTCCGGCAGGCCCCAGACCCACCACTTGTGGGGATGATCGCCGTCCTCGTTGAACCACTCCGCGCGCTCCTGCAGCCAGGGATGCTCCAGCGCCGTGTGGTTGACCACCACATCGAAGACCACCTTCATCCCGTGGTCGTGGACGATTCTCACGAACTCGCGCACTACGTCCTGGCTGCCCTCCGGCCCCAGTTCCGGGCTGCAGAGGCTGGCATCCACCCCCTCGAAATCGACAGGGTGGTAGCCGTGGTACCCCTCGGGCGGATTGGAGTAGACAGGTGTGATCCAGATGGCGGTGATTCCCAGCTCCTTCAGGTAGGGAAGGCGCTGGACAATTCCCAGCAGGTCTCCGCCATGCCTCTTCCTTGGATGCTCCAGGTCGATCTCGCGGTTGTTGTTCGGGTCACCGTCCTGGAAGCGGTCGGTGACGATCATGTAGATCACGTCGTCCTGGGTAAGCAAGTGAATCCTCGGGAACGCCGAAGCCGTGCGCCAGTGGCACCAGGCTCGGCCTTGACGGATAATGGTGGAACACCTTGTGTATGGTCGGATGAGGCCGCCAGGAACGCGATAGGCGATCCTCCCGCGCGCCCAGTCCCATCGACCTGCCACCGCCGTTTCTCGCAGCCGACTCCACCGCATCTCATGGACATCGAATTCCTCGCCCGACAGGTGATGGGCTGCTTCACCTCCGCCGACCTCGAACTACTGCTCAACCTCAATTTCCGCCGCGCCTATGAGCGGGGCGAAGTGATGGTCTCGGCCGGAGAGACGGTGGACCGCTTCTATCTGGTGGAGGAGGGGCTGGTCCGCCTGGACGAGTCGCCTCCCGTCGGACCGCGCTTCCTTCGACCTGGCCAGGTGTTCGGCAGCACCAGCGTGCTTCAGACGCGGGTCAGCCCGCACAGCGTCATCGCGGAGGACAGCGTCACCGCCATCACGCTCAGCGCGTCCGATCTCGACTGGCTCGTCGAGGCGGAGCCTGCTTCCGCAGCACGGCTGGTGCGGGCGTTGGCAACGGCGCTGGCATGGCGCAACCTGAAGACGCCGGTGGGCGCGGGCGCGGTGCCCGCCAGCGAGGTCCGGCTGGAGGAGCCGTCCGGGCTGGCGCTCCTCTACGAGGCGTGCCGCGAGGTCCAGAAGGCGCTCAATGCCATGGGACCCGCGCCGGACGAGGGGCAGGCGTTCTGGGCACGGGAGCGCATTCCGGCGGTCGCCACCGCCTACCGCCCCGTACTGCGGGCGCTGGCGTCATTGCTTGACAACGCCGATCCGCTTGACCGTGAGCGATTGGTCGGCCTGGCGCGGCGCGAGTTGCGGGCCGTGACGAGCGGAAGCAAGCTGGTGGATCGGTTCCGGTCCCGTCCCACGGGACGCGCCGCCGGATGGCGTGGCTTCAACCACATCTACCGGAACGTCCCCGAGGGCGATGACACCGTGGGCCTGCTCACAGACGCCTGGCTCCTCACCCGTCCCTTCGCGGAAGCGGTGCGGGAGCGGCGCACCATCGCCAGTGAGCGCACCGTCCGCGAGGTGCTGGACCGCGCCCGCCCGGACCGCATGGTGCGAATCCTCTCCCTCGGATGCGGACCCGCCCGCTCCCTCGGCGACCTGCTGGAAGAGCCGGACATGGCGGAGAAGATCTCCATCACCATCGTCGATGACGACAACGAGGCGCTGGTCCACGCCAACAACTTGCTGAAGGGCCGCGCTCCAAGAGCGGACATCACCTACAAGCAGACCTCACCCTCCGACCTCACTCCCGAGGCAGAGGGCTTTGGCGGCTACGACATCGTCGCCAGCCTCTACACGGGGGACGGGGCGGACGCCGCTGCACTCGGCAGGGTGCTGTACACCTCCCACCGCTGGATGCACGCTCACGGCGTGCTGACCCTGGTCGTCTTCGGTGACGCGGTGCCGGACTGGCTGCTGCTGGAGGTCCTCCTTGAGTGGAAGCCGCTGCGGTACACCCAGCGCGAGCTTCAGGACATCCTTTCCCGCAGCCCATTCAAGCAGTCGCACTCCGAGGTTGCGCCCACACCCAGCGGCCTCAACGTCTTCCTCCGCGCGACCAAATAGCAGTCAATT
This sequence comes from Actinomycetes bacterium, assembly GCA_031426395.1. Classification (GTDB taxonomy): domain Bacteria; phylum Armatimonadota; class SYMT01; order SYMT01; family SYMT01; genus JANPLG01. The sequence goes on along the minus strand of JANPLG010000587.1, from coordinate 23,744 downwards.
TCGGATTGTGAGTGGGTTGTAAGAGAGTCTCGAGGCGATCATGCGTAGCTGTGCGCCGCTTACCCGGAGGGCATCGTGGACGGACGCTGGCCCCCCGGCCCCCAATTCTGGGGGAGAATCCCGCCGCCGCGAGTTGAACCACTCGGCCGCTAGTGATCCGGTTCTTTCGTGCCTGCGGGGTGCCCCATAGGGGCATGGGAGTTCCTGTGGAGCCGTTCTGCTGCCTTCGGTGTTTCGAGCTTCGGGGCAAGTTGCTGGAACAGACGGCAGCCAGCCGATGTCAGAGCGGGTGGTTCTTTAGGAAGTTTTGAGGCGAGTTCCGTGTCCCAACCTCCGTACCGCCCGTCTGCAGGCCAGCCTGGTGGCCTGCCGCAGGTCCCCTATCGCCCGTCGGGGCCGCCCGGACCCGGGCCTAGGCCGTCGGGGCCGCCCGCGCAGCCACCGCAGGCCCGGCCGCCGGGTCCTGCCTACGGGCAGCCGCAGTATGGGCAGGGATCGAGCGGTCCCGGCTATCCGGGCCAGGGCCAACCCGCGCCGACACCTCCCTACGGTGCGCCTGCCATGCCATCTCGGGCCCGCCGGAAGCGCCGGGGGACGGTCAAGTTCGCCGGCGGTACCTGTGTCTTCTCGGCCTGGACCACGCTGGTCTTTTCGATCCTCTTCGCGATCGGGTCGTTTATCACCGGGGCCAGCCTCTCCTCATACGGAGCCGCCGCCGAGCGAGCGCGCCAGATGCCACCGCTCACCGGCGGATCGACGTTCCCGTCCCAGAGCGGCTCTCCGCTTGGGAACCTCACGCCACCCTTCCCGATGCCCCGGACGGAAGTCGACCCCGACACCGGCGCGCAGATCCCCGTTGCGGATCCGAACCTGGGGTCATCTGGCAGCGGCCTTGAGGGAACTAGCGTGGGGGGTTCCGGAATGGGCGGACTGGGCGGCGGGATGCTGGGCGGGGGACCGATGGGCGCGCCGGGCGCTATCCTCCCGATCCTGGCACCGATCATGAGCGCCGCGCCGATGCTCTGCTACGCAAGCGGAATCCTTACCCTCGTCAGCGGGATTGGACTCTTCCTGCTCTTCCTCGGCCTGGGGCAGACGTGCTACGCGGTGGTGGAGATTGAGGACCAGTTGGAGCGGATGGACCAGAACCTGCAGCTGCTCGTCAACCGGATGGGACGTTCGTAGTAGCGTTCTGAGAGGATGAAAGGGAGAGTGGGTGAATGGGTGAATAGGCGACATCATAGCCGGAGCCTCACCCATTCACCCTCTCTCCCATTCTCCCATTCGCTCTGACCGCAGCGATACTCCGTTGCCGCAGCGCTAGAGCCACTCCCGGTAGTCGAGCATCCAGAATATCGTGTTGTTGCTGCGGTTCACCACGCGGATGATCGCCTCGGCCAGGAGGTCCGGGTCGTGGCGGACGAAGCTGTTCTGGTTGATGAAGTTGCCGACGATCGGCTTCAGTCCCAGGCGACGGATCTCGTCGATGTCCGGCAGGACCCACTTCGACCCTACGCCCGCGTACCGGTCGCGGGCTTCGTCCGTAGGCTCCTGGACGTTCACCATCACGTGGTCGAAGACCGGAATCCCCGCCTGCCGGATGACCGCCTTGACATGGTCGCTGGCGGTGAAGTCGGTGGTCTCTCCCGGCTGGGTCATCACGTTGCAGACGTAGACCTTGATCGCCCGGCTCTCCGCCACCGCTTCCGCCACGCCCTTCACCAGGAAGTTGGGTGCCACGCTGGTGTAGACGCTCCCTGGCCCGATGATGATGGCATCGGCGGTCCGAATGGCTTCCAGCGTCTCATCCAAGGGCTCCGCATCCGGGTCGTCCAGCAGCAGGCGTTTGATGCGCTTGCCGGCCGCTGTGATGTTGGTCTCGCCTTCCACCAGGGTGCCGTCGTCCAGTTCCGCTTGAAGCCGGACGTGCCGCAGGGTCGAGGGGAGCACGCGGCCCCGGATGGCGAGAACGCGGCTGGTCTGGCGCACCGCCTCTTCGAAGTCGCCCGTGATGTGGAGCATGGCGGCGATGAGGATGTTGCCGAAGGAATGGTCCTTCAGCCCCGACCCCTCGGCCGCCTGGAAGCGGTACTGGAACAGCTCCTGCATGAGCGGTTCCGCATCCGCCAGCGCCACCAGGCAGTTCCGGATGTCCCCGGGGGGAGGCATGTTGAACTCGCGCTGGAGCCGGCCAGAGCTGCCGCCGTCATCGGTGACCGTCACCACTGCCGTGATGTTGCTGGTGTACTGCTTCAGGCCTCGGAGCATCGTAGAGAGGCCGGTGCCGCCGCCGATCACCACGATGCGCGCTCCGTGCGCCAACTGCCGCCGCCGCCAGATCACGTCGACAATCGGCTGCTCTGCGGAGCTTGGCATCACGGCGGAGGTGACGGATCCGAGGATGTTCCGGACGCCGAGCAGGAAGACCAGCAGCCCCAGCACCGCCGTCGGGATGCCGATGATGGCCTGGTAGGTCAGGCCGCGAATCTGGCTGACGTCCGTGAGGCCACGGCCCACCGCCTCGAAGAGCCAGTTGTTGAGGCGGTCCCCCAGGTCAGAGAGCTGGAGCAGGAACATCAGGTCGACACCCGCCACCATCACCGCGATTCCCAGCAGCGCTACGATGAGCCACCGCTTGACCCGCATTCCGGGGCGCAGCCACTTGACGTAGTGGCGCGCGCCGTTGACGGAGGCAAGCAGCGGCGCGAGCAAGGAAGCGATGAAGCCGCCGCGTTTCGCCGCCGGTAGCGGCTCGGTGCTCAGCGGTTTGCGGTCGGTGCCTACTGCCATCGAACCGGGCCTGGCCGCACACGGGAGGGTGCAGGCTGTGTCATGCGGAGCGGCGCTTGGATCTTCGACCTACTTCTTGATGTCCCGGTGCTGGACCAGCGGCTCGTAGCCCCGCTGTCGGAGGAAGGCTGCCAGCTCCTCCGTGACCATCACCGACCGGTGCCGCCCACCCGTACATCCAATGGCAATGGTGAGGTAGGCCTTGCCTTCCTGGATATAGGGCGGAAGGCAGAAGTTCACCAGATCGAACATCTTCTCGAGGAACGGCTGGGTGAGCGGATCCTGCTTGACGTAATCCGCTACCTCTGTTTGTTGACCGTCCTGCCACCTGAGTTCACGGACGTAGTGAGGATTTGCAAGGAAACGGACGTCGAAGACGAGGTCGGCGTCTAGCGGGAGGCCGTGCTTGAACCCGAAGGAGACCACCGTGATGACCAGTCCTGCCTGTGGACCGGCGGATTGGTCATCAAAAAGCTCCGTGAGAAGCTGTGAGAGCGACCGCGGCGTGTGGTCGCTCGTATCGATGATCTTGTGGGCGTGGTCCTTGAGGTCGGTCAGCAGTTCCCGCTCCCGCTGGATGGAGGGGAGGATGCCGCCCGCCTCCAGCAGCAGCGGATGCTTGCGCCGGGTCTCCTTGAAGCGGTTCACCAGGACCGGGTCGGAGGCTTCCAGGAAGAGGATGGTGATCCGCGCCACCCGCTTGTTCAACTCATCCAGGGCGGGGAGGAGCGCGTCCAGCCCGTTGCCAGCGCGCACGTCCACCACGCACGCAATCCGCGGCGACCGGCCGTTGACGGTCATCTTCGCGCCAAGGTCCGCGAGATTGGGCAGCAACGCCGGCGGCAAGTTATCGACGCAGTAGTAACCCAGGTCCTCGAAGATGCGCAGGGCCTGGGACTTTCCGGAGCCGGAGATACCGGTGATGATGATGAAGTGCACGTGGGAACTCAGCGGTCTAGGGGCGGGTTTAGTTTAGAGGCATCCAGGCAGTTCAGCATACCCAGCTAGGCATGTCGCCGTCTGACTTACTGTTTGACGTTCTGCGGTGGAACGCCTGGTTGACGGACTGCTAGCGTCGATTCTCCCGTGCGTCCCGGTCGTAACGGTCCCGGCGGTCGTGTCGGTCGGGTCGGTCCTCACCGTCGCGGAACAGGATGTTGCTGAGGAACCCGCTGACCAAGCTCACGAGGATCGAGCCCACCACAGCCCCAAGCAGCTTGACCTGGAAGATCGGCATCCCGAGGCCCTCCATGATGACGGGAACCAGCCAGAACATCAGGCCGTTCACCAGGATGCCGAGGATGCCGAAGGTGAGGCAGTTCAGCGGTGCCGTCAGCAGCCGGGCCAGGGGCCGGATCAATGCGTTGACCAGTCCCATCACCAATGCGGCCAGGAGCCAGCCATACCAAGGTCCCGCGCCAGAGGTAGCCAGGCCGAGCGCGGTGAGCAGCCAGACGGTGGCGTAGAGCGCTGCGGCGTTGATCGCCCATCGGAGCAGGGCTTTCATCGGGAATCTCCCATGCCTTCACGGCATCCACATCCCTGAAATCGGGGGCAGCGGGTCGTATCCGAGCTTGTAGCGGTCATTCTATGGGAACACACGCCGCTCCGCCGCACCCCACCGGTCGTCATTCTCGACGGGATCCGTCCCGCGCGAGGTATCCGTCCCCTTCGGGAATCCAGCTGTACCCGGCCTGCACGTGCGCCTTACCTGTCCATCGGTATCGCGAACCAGCCACGAAAGTCGCCACGTTGTACAGGCGTCGTTCGATCATCGTGTTCCTCTTGCGCGCCGCCAGGATTGCCACCGCCCGCCAACGCCACAGGTGGCCGCCGACACTCGTGGCCGCTGTCTGAATTCTGTCAGTAACGAGGGTCAACGGCCACTCCCTGCCTCAAGAGGAGGCCATCGCTCTAGCCCATTGGAATGGACCCCCTACTTCGGGGCAAGATATAGGAACGGGTCAGTATCTAGGGTCTAGAGGAGCAGTGTCATGAGTGCTGTGAAGTTGAGCGTCTCAATGAGATCCCAGGTTGCTGAGCAAGCGCGAAGCCGAGCCAAGGAACAAGGGCAACCTGTCGGACGGTACTTCGAAGGCCTGGTTGAACGTGACTTGCAGCAGCAACGCGATCATCTAGCCACTGCTGGGTACAAGGCGCTCGAACGGGATATGGCTGAATTCGTGTCAGCGTCGGCAAACTCGCTTGCCGATGGCCTGCCAGATTGGTGGCGCGCTGAGGTACGAGCTGGATCTCTGACCGGTGCCTGAAGTGACCCGGGTGACCCCTCAATGCCAAGGCAAATCGCGGCATTGAAGGCCAAAGTGCCCTATTCCCCTGCCGCTACCGTCGCTGGCTCCTGGAGCGCTGCCTGGACCTTCTGCGCCGCGGGCCGGTTCATCCCTGGTGCTCGTGCTAGCTCTTCCAGGGTGGCGGACTTCATCCGCTCCACGCTGCCGAAGTGCCGCAGCAGGGCGACGCGCCGCTTCTCCCCAATGCCGGGAATGGTGTCTAGGGCACTCTGGATCTGCTTCTTGCCGCGCAGGTTGCGGTGGTAGGTCAAGCCGAAGCGGTGCGCCTCGTCGCGGAGGCGCTGGAGGAGGAAGAGGCCCTGGCTGTTCCGGGGCAGCATCACCGGGTCCCGCCGACCCGGCAGGAAGACCTCCTCGTACTGCTTCGCGAGGCCGACCGTGGGAATCTCGATCCCTAGCTCCCGCTCCACCTCCATTGCGGAGCTGAGCTGCCCCTTGCCGCCATCAATCACGATGAGGTCTGGCATGTCAGAGAACTTCGGGTCGTTGGCGATGCCGCGCTCCAGCCGGCGGCGCAGCATCTCCTGGTGGCTGGCGTAGTCGTTCGGTCCTTCCACGGTTTTGATCTTGAACTTGCGGTAGTCCGCCTTCTTCGGCTGGCCTCCCTCGAAGACGACCATCGCGCCGACCGATTCCTCGCCCATCGTGTTGCTGATGTCGTAGCACTCGATGCGGTAGGGAAGGTTCGGCAAGTCGAGGTGCTCCTGCAGTTCGAGCATCGCTTCGTCGGCCTTGGCCTGATCGGAGGCGATGGCCTTCTTGCGCTCTGCGATGTGCTGCGAGGCATTGGTCTCGGCCAGCTCCACGAGGCGACGCTTCTCCCCCCGCTGCGGCACCAGCACCTGCACCTGGGCTCGGTTGATCCGCTCGGCCCTGCGCTCCTCAGCGTGTGCGGCCGTGAGCCATGGGGCGAGGGCCGCACCTGCCTTCCCCGCTTCACGCCGACGCTCCGTGAGCCAGATCTCTAGCGTGTCCGAATCCCGGACATCGTGCGAGAGGAGGAGCTGGCGAGGGTAGCTGTGAGCGCCCAGGTAGTACTGCTCCACGAACTGGCGCATCGCTTCCGGAAGCTCATCCGGATGAGCGCCTTCCAGGTAGACGTGCTCCTGTCCGATCATCCGCCCGCCCCGGATCTGCAGCACGGCGGCGCAGGTCTGGTAGCCGTCGCTCACCAGCGCGACCACGTCTTGATCCTCGAGGTCGGTGGAGAGCACCTTCTGCCGTTCCACCACTGTCTGGATCGCCTTGATCTGGTCACGGATGCGGGCGGCCTGCTCGAAGTTGAGGTTGACGGCGGCGAGTTCCATATCGGCCTGGAGCTTCTTGACGGCCGTGTCTCCCTTCCCTTCCAGGAAGTCGGTCACGTCCTCCACCGCCTTCAGGTAGTCGACCTGGGAAACCGCCGAAGCGCACGGACCGCTGCAAAGCCCAAGGTGGTAATCGAGGCAGAGCTTCTGCTGGTCACCAACCTCAATCTTCCGGGAGCAGCCCCGGAGTTGGAAGACCGACTTGATCACCCGCAGCGCCTGCCGCATCGACCAGGACGAGGTGTAGGGGCCGAAGTAGCGGTTGCCATCCCGGCGCACCCGCCGCGTGATGACGGGGCGCGGGAAGGGCTCGTCCATCTTGAGGCAGATATAGGGGTAGTGCTTATCATCCCGCATCCGAACGTTGAACGGCGGCCGGTGGCGCTTGATGAGGTTGCACTCCAGCAGCAGCGCCTCCACCACCGTGTCCGTGACCATCACGTCCAGGTCCGCCACGCGGGAGACCATCACGCGGGTCCGCGCGCCGTGCGCGGCGCTCTCCTGGAAGTAGCTTCGGACGCGGTTGCGCAGCACCTCCGCCTTACCGACGTACAGGATCGCGCCCTTCTCATCCTTGAAGAGGTAGCAGCCCGGCTGAGCGGGAAGCTCCGCCAGTTTTGTGTTGAGGGTGTCGGTTGTAGGCGTAGGCATGGAGGCGGGACAGAACTTCCGTTTGCTCCCCATTATACGCACGGAATCCGACGGATTGAAGAAGCGGTCGGGTGCTCCAAGGGCAGGCTCACGGTTCCTGGCTTCCAGTTCTGCTTGCTCTCCATTGGCATCGATGCTCTGTTTGGGTTCTGATTGCGCTGCGAATAACTGTCCGTCGGGCACTGTGCATTTCCACGAGTCCTGCCCGGCGGGAGTGTGAGATGCGGCGGCTGGTTCCTTACCTATTTGTTCTCTTTCTGCTTGTTATCACCGGCCTAGCGCCGAGCGCGCAGGCACAGTCAACCGCGACTGTGACCGGGTTCGTGGTCGGCACGGATTTGCGCGGGATCCCCGGGGCGCGGGTTCGCACCACGGCGGGTCCCGCGGTCGGACGCTCCGTACAGAGCGCGGCCAACGGGGCGTACACGCTGTCCAACCTTCCGGCAGGCAACTACACGCTGCTTGCTTCCGCTAATGGGTTCGCGGACGAGCAGCGCGCCGTTACGGTGAGTGCCGCAGCGTCGCAGCGGGTCGATTTTACGCTGCGCACTGTGACCGGTACCGGGGGCGTGATTGAAGGGACGGTGACGCAGCGGGGCACCAGCACAGGAGTGTCAGGGGCCCGAGTAACAGCTTCCGATGCGTTCCGCACCTTTGTGCAGACCACTGATAGCAGCGGCTTCTACCGTTTCACCGCGCTGTCTGCTTCCGTTTATCGCGTAGAAGTCTCCCGCCTCGGTTACCTGACCCAGCAGCGCTCCGGGCTCACCGTGCGGGATGGTCGGACTCTCATGGCCAACTTCGCCCTCAGTGTTCGTGGGGCGGATCTGGCGCGGATCGAGGGCCGGATCACCACCGACACGGGCCGATCCCTCCGGGATGCCCAGATTACCCTGCTCCGGGATGGCGCAACGGTGATATCGACTCGCTCCAGCAGTTCGGGGGCCTACGCGCTCTCCAACTTGGTTCCGGACACCTATGCGCTGCGCATCACCGCTTCCGGTTTCCAGTCAGTCCTGACGCCGGAGTTCGATGTGGCTGCTGGCGTGCGGCTCCGGCAGGACTTCTCGCTGATCACGGAAACGGAGCCGACGGCCGTGCTGACCGGCTTCGTCCGCGACGACTTCGGGGATGCGATTGGTGGGGCGCGCGTGGAGATCACCTCGGGGATCGACCAGGGCGCCTTCGATATCGCGGATGACACCGGTGCCTACTCTATCGACGGGCTGGCGCCGGGCCGCCGCACCGTGACCGCCAGTGCGGGCAGCTTCAACACCCGAAACGTGACGGTGACCCTCCTGGATGGCGAGACGCGCCGGCAGGATTTCAACCTTCGCGGCAACGGCACGCAGGAAACGGGCAGCGTTACTGGCCGGGTGACGGATCAGGAGCGGGGGCTCGCTCTGCGCGGTGTCCGCGTGCGGGTGAGCGCCGGACCACTCACGGGCCGCACCACCACCACGGACGCCAGCGGTGACTACTCCGTGGCGGATCTGCCGGTCGGCACCTATGCGCTGAACTTCTCGCGTTCTGGGTACGAGAGCCGCACCGTGACCGATGTCGTGGTCCGGGCCTCCGCCACCACCACGGCCAACGCGCAGTTGGACGTTGCCTCCGGGGATGGCCGGATCTTCGGCCGCGTGCGGAATGGGGACAACGAGGTGCTGGAAGGCGTCGCCGTCACCCTTTTCCTTGACGGCGCGGAGGAAGCCAGCGCCGTGACCGACGAGAGCGGCGACTACGAGATCACGGGACTAGCGGCCGGCACCTATACCGCGCTCTTCGAGGCGGAAGGTTACCGCAACCTGGAACTGGCAGACCTGGATCTCCGCACTGACGCCTCGCTGCGGGTCAACGCAACGCTGCTGAGCGAAGGCGAGGAAACGGGAGCGGTTGCCGGCCTGGTGCGCGACACGAACGGGATGCCGGTCGATGGCGCCACCGTCGAACTGCGGGGAGCGAATGGCGTCTTCTCGGTCCAGACAGGCAGCAATGGCCGGTTCACCTTCGGCGATGTGCCGGTGGGAGCTGGTTACCGTGTCACCGCCGCTGCCCCCGGGCTGGTCGCCGCGACGGCGAATCTGACGGTCCGCAGCGGTGAGACTTCGGAGACCATCCTCACCATGCAGACCGCTCCGGGCGCCGGAAACATCGGAGGTTCGGTGCGGTCGGCGGCTGGTCCGGTCCTTCCGGGCGCGGTGATCCGCATCGTGAGCGGGCGGCGGATCGGTGAGACGCGCACCGCCTCCTCCACCGGTCAGTTCTCGTTCCAGGGTCTGGAGAGCGGAACCTACGCGATCGAGGCGAGCACGCCCGGCTTCCGTCCCCAGCGCCGAACCGTCATTGTCCGGGGCGGCACCTCCTCGTTCGTGAACTTCTTCCTCAACAGGTAGGAGTCCAGCAACGAAGGGATAGGCAAGAAGAGGGGCCGGCGAACCGGCCCCTCTTCTGATTTTGTCAGTCGCAAGGCTTCCCTTCGGCACGAAGCGCTTCCACTCCGGCCCCCAGCGCCGTCATTCCGGACGGTTTCCGTCATGGGCGAGGGAGTGTTGCCCTACCGGAATCCATTTGAACCCGTCCAGCGGGTGCCCTCTGTCTATGGGTCTCCAATCGGCTGAGTTGGTGAGTTGGTGAGGTAGGGTGCCTCGGAGGCATGTGTCCGAGGCACCGTGTACTCGTGGATCTTCTGGCCCAAGAGCCTACTGCGCGATGAGTTCGTGAACGTGCTCGTCGGAAGTAGGGCTTCTCTGAACCGACACCTCATCCGGCGATATCGCTCCAAAGTTGGTCGATGGTCGAACGCGAGGCGCCCAGGGCTTGCGCGCGGGCGGCAATCATTGCCATGCGCTCCCGGCCGCCATTCTCATGCAGCTTCTGTCCGATGTAGCGGACCTGCTGCCGGGTCTTCTCGCGCACGTCTGCTGGATCGCCGCTCGCATCCCACTGACGAGCGAGGCCGACGAGTCGCTCGGCGATCGCCTCGTTGTTGATCTCCAGCTTGGTTGCGACCGGCGTGGCGCCCAACTGCGGTGGGCTGGTTGGAATTGCAGGCTGCGGCGCAGTTCCTCCCAGCGGCGCGGGAGTCACAGGCGTGGCTGCAGGTACGTCCGAGAACGGGCTCTCCAGGGGAATCGAACTCCCCTTGGCAGCTTCGCCCACCTGCTCGAGCTTCGCGTCCAGCGGACCACCGGGGATTGGAAACTGAACCGTGATCCACGACGAGTCAGCGCCGAAACCGGTGATCGGGTGGTGATGTTTCACTGACAGCCGCAGGACGTCTACGCGGACCTCCTTTGAACCAGTGACTGCGCACGCGGCCCGCAGGTCGTCGAGGCTCCCGATGAGCCGGCCGTTGTAGGCAACAATCAGGTCGCCCTGGGTCAGAACTCGGTTCGCGTGGGGTTCGCTCATGTCCACCTTCAGCATCTTCTCTTTGAAGCTCAGCTTCGGCGGCTCCACCACCCGCACCGACGGGAGTGAGAACTCCACGCGCTGTGGGTCGGCGAGCCCCACCCGCTGGGCCGCTTCGTGGATGAGCTTAGCCTTGCCGTTGAGGGTATCCACCATCAGCTTGTAGGTCCAGACGGCCTGCTCAAGCGGTTTCCCGGTGCGGCGGCTAATCTCCGTTACCGCTTCGCTGTAGGCGGTGCCGCGCACCAGATGCTGAGCAGTCACCACGAAGGGGTCAACAGCTGAGTCGGACAAGTCGAGGTCGGCCACGAGGATCTCCAGTGGGGTCTTGCCCTCCTTGAGTAGCTCCTCGAATCGGTTGACACTGCCCGCATCAGACAGCCCGTTGATGATCGCGCCGATGCCGCCAAAGAACCAGAAGGCGGAGAAGCCAAGCACAAAGATGCGCGGGATTTGGTAATTCAGGAACCAGATTGCGGGGATCTTCTGGAAGATCCAGGGGTCCGTCGCGCCCTCACTGGTACTGCCCAGGCCATATAGGAAGACCACCACCGCCACCAGCGCGCCAAGCACGCCTGGAATTGCCTTTTGCATCTCACGAACCTCCGTCGCTTCGTGCGCCCTGCTGGCCAATAATGGAGAGTGCGTGAAGTTCGATGAGCTTCACGCTTCAACTCACCACGGGGTCACGCCCTCTGGAAGGATCCTCAATCCATCCTTCCAGGCGCTTAGTTTGGTGACTTCGCCGTTCTCTTGCTCAAACTCCAGCAGGTAGCCGAGGTCCCTGCCGATCCCCATCGAATAGCCCTCTTTGAGTCCGGACTCGGAAGGAGATCCGCCCAGACGGATACCGTGCAACGTGCCTGCAAATGAACACTGGACATCAATTCCAATCGCGCGTCGCCTCTGGATGCTCGCGCCGCGAAAGATCGCTTCAACCTGGTACTTTGCATCGGTGCCGGGCATGGCCGGTGTGATCAAGCCCCAGTAGACGTGAACGCCATTTCGGGTGCTCTCCCGATCCACGTGCGTCGGTTTTCCTAGCGCTTGCTTCAATTGCTCATAGATCATGCCCGGTTCCAGGTTGCATTCCGGAAGCTCTTCAGGAACGGCGGAAAACGTAGAGGCCGGGCTTACCGGCGGGGGAGTCGGTGAAGTGGCGGGTGCCGGAGACTGCGTTTGCGCGGCCGGCGCACCGGGTGCGAGCGCCGCGACCGTGGGCGGCGACCCTGCCGCAGCCTCGCCAAATGAACCGCATCCCGGCATGACTACCAGCAAGCCAAGGACCGACAGCATCGATCCGGGGTGAGCGACCCGTAGCATGTCACGCTCCTCGATGGACCGGCACCACCGCGTCAAGTGGCGCCATCGTCATCAGGCACCCTTGCGGCGTAACCACACCAGCGAGAAAGGAGGTGGGTGACAAGTGAAGCGCGACCAAGGTTTCATCAGGTCAGCTTTGGAGCGCCAGAATTCCTTCCCGGTTGTGCAGCAACGCAGCAGCGTTCGAGCATGACAGCCGCACCTTGAGCCTCCTGCCAGTAGGATCGGCGAAGGTTGCCGGCGCACCCACGCCTAACTGAACCCCACACAGTCGAATCGAGCGGGTGCCACGCCACGACGGCACTCGTAGAATTCACGGGGCTCTGTCGCCCTGTCCGAAGCGTGCTGGAGATATTGATGACTCACGAACCACTGAGCCGCCGGGACATTCTGGGCGGTGCCGGCCGCACCGCAGCGGTCGCCTCCCTCGCGGGCGCGGGCCTGCAGCCGAACGTGGTCCTGGCCCAGGGCGGCGCGCGAGGCGCGAACGACCGGCTGGTCGGCGCGCTGATTGGCTGCGGCGGGATGGGCCGCGGCAACATGAACAACTTCATCGGCAAGGGTGGCCGCATCGCCGCTGTGTGCGATGTCGACTCCCGCCACATGGCGCAGGCGGCATCGGAAGCAGCCTCGAAGCAGAATGGTCAGGTGCCGGAGCAGATCAAGGACTTCCGGCAGGTGATGGAGCGCAAGGATATTGACGTGGTGATCATCGCCACGCCTGACCACTGGCACGCGCTCCCCTTCATCGCGGCCTGCGAGGCGGGGAAGGACATCTTCTGCGAGAAGCCGATCTCGCACAACATCGTCGAGGGCAAGGCGATGGTCGCCGCCGCCCGGAAGTTCAACCGCATCTGCCAGGTCAACACCTGGCAGCGGAGCAACAAGGACTTCGTCGACGCCATCCACTTCATCCGCAGCGGCAAGCTGGGCAAGGTGGCCGCGGTCAAGGCGTGGAAGACCGACTGGTTTAGCATGGGCAAGAACGCGCCCATCGCCCCGCCCAGCGAGTTGGACTGGGACTTCTACCTCGGCCCGGCGGAGAAGACGCCCTACACCGGGAAGAACGGCCACTTCAACTGGCGCTGGTACTACAACACTGCCAGCGGCAACACCGGTGACTGGGGCGTGCACATGATCGACATCGGCCTCCTCGCCATGAGCAAGGACACCGATCTGGTGATGCCGCAGTCGGTCTCCGGCATGGGCGGCAAGTTCAGCTCCGGGCCTGAGGATGACCGCACCACGCCGGACAACCTGATCGCCACCTTCCAGTTCCCCGACTTCGTGCTCCACTGGCAGACGGGTCGACGGGGTCTGGAATACGGCTACGGCCGGCAGGCCCCCGCCGGCGACGGGGGTCCGCAGCGCGCGTCGCAGGACATCCTCGACAACGGGACGGCGTTCATCGCGCAAGACGGGAGTTCACTGGTGGTCTGGCGCGGCGGCTGGACGGTCCGCGACCCGCAGGGCAACGAGCGCCCCAAAGAGTTCCACACTGACTTCCCGCATCACGACCACATGCGGGACTTCTTCGAGTGCGTCAAGGAACGCCGGCAGCCGCGCAGCAACATCTACTCGATGTACCAGACCACCACCGTCTGCCACCTCGCCAACGTCTCCTACCTTGCAGGCGAGACGGTGAAGTGGGACAAGGCGAAGGACGATCTCGTGGGTAAGACGGGCAAAGAGACGCTGACTTACGCGCGTGAGTATCGTAAGCCTTGGAAGCTCACGGTACACAAAGCTTAACGACAACAGCCATTTCCAAATCCTAATCCTAATCCTACTCAGAAAAATCTTATCGCGATGGGATCGCTTATGGCAAGCGGCAATCCCATTTGGCGGTAGCAGAGCAGGGTGCGGGAGGGTTTTTGATTAGGATTAGGATTAGGGTAAAGATTAGGATTTTTCTATGAATCGACGAGCACTCATCACGGGAGCCGCAATCGCTCCCCTCGCATTAGCCGCCGAGCCGCGCCGCGCTGAAGCGCAGGTGAAGCAGGACGGCCTGCCCGCGCCCAAGTACACCCTCTCCTGCAACATCGAGTTGATGTTCCCCGGCAACATGTCGCACGCGGACCGGATTCAGCTCATTGCGGACCACGGCTACAAGGCGTTCAGTTTCTGGGGCTACAACAAGGACCTGGCCGCGATGGAGAAGGTTCAGCAGAAGACCGGCCTCAAGTGCGGCTCCACCACTGGCAACAGCAAGACCGGTTGGAACACGGGCCTTACCAAGACCGGTCATGAGGCGGCCTTCATGGAGGACTTCGCCTACCACGCCGATGTGGCGAAGCGATTTGGCTGCGACAACCTCATCACCTTCGTCGGCGAGAAGCAGAAGGACATTCCGTGGGAAGTCCAGTACAAGCAGATCATTGAGGGGCTGAAACGCGCGGGCGATCTGGCCGCCAAGAAGGGCGTCTACCTCTGCCTGGAGCCGCTGAGTTCCGTTGAGTCCCCTCAGATGTCGGTCCTCACTGCCAAGGACGGCTTCAAGATCGTCAACGAGGTGGACCACCCGCACGTGAAGTTGGACTTCGATATGTACCACCTCCAGCTCAGCGAGGGGAACATCATCAACAACATACGCCAGGGCCTCGACAAGAAGTGGATCAAGTTCATTGAGGTGGGCGATGTGCCGGGCCGCTTCGAGCCCGGTACGGGCGAGATGCACTACGGCAACATCTTCAACGTGATGCGCGAGAAGGGCTACGACGGCTTCGTGGGGCTGGAGCACCGCAGCAGCAAGACGCCGCAGCACGCGATGGACGCGGTGAGCAAGGTAGCCGGGTTCTGATCCACCTGGAGCCCGCTTCGCGTAAGGCCGCCGCTCAGCAGAGTGGCGGCCTTTGCTATGCATACTTGCCGCCTGAGCGCGAAACTCAACGCTCTGAATCCGCACCTTTCAGGACTGCCACGCTTTGTGAGTTGTCTTCCCAGAGCATCCTGGCACGCTCGACTGCAACGCGGAACTCCTCATACGCGGATGGACTTGTTACCAGGTACTCCGTGCCGCCCAAGAGCCAGGTGGCAAGCTGCGGCTGGCGCAGGTGGTAGAACACGTGCCGCCCCTCCCGCCGCTCTTCCACAATCCGATGAGCCCGGAGCGTGCTAAGGTGCTGGGAGACCCCGGATTGGTTGATCCCAAGCAGGCCCTGCAGGGTCTGAACATCCCGCTCTCCGGAACCCAGTTCCTCAATGATCCGAATTCGCAGTGGATGCGACATTACCCCGAAGAGGGTAGCGAGTTCTTTGCTTACGAGTGCTCGTTCAGGCATCAGTAGTCTCCATCTCGTTGGGGAATCTGTTGATGTCCGAATGCGGCTCATCGACAATGATCCACTAAGGTTGCGGATATCCCAGAACCGGCTGTCTCCTCCAGATCAGAGTCGGACTCGACGGTCGTGCGCGTTTGCGCGTGGAGTGAGAGATCCGGTTCAACGTTGCCGCTGCGGCAGCAACGGCGCGCGGGTATAGGCTGTGGTGCGAAAGACTCATCATTGAGCGTCCTCACAGCCAGACGCCGCGCCCCAGCACAGCTGCTATTTCCCTGCCTTCCGCTTGATCTCGCCAAACTTCTTGCCGTCGTCGGCCTTCTCTCCAGAAGTGGCTGCGCCACCTTTTCCGCCATCGTTGTATTCGCCGTAGGAGCCATCTTTCGGCTTCGCGGCAGTGGGCGGAAAGGCGTTGAACTGACGCCAGAGTTCATAACCAAGTGAGACGGTATCCAGCATCACCCACCCGACCGCTTCCGCACCGGGCCGCAGGTATTGGGATCCCGGCCAGTCCTGGTCCTTACCAAATTTCACGGCGTCTTGATCGGGCTTGACGATCACGCGGAGCTTGCCGCCGTCGTCGACCGCGTCCACCACGGCCACCCGGCCGGCGTAGGTCCCCACCGCCACCGCCGGCCAGCCGGTGAACTGGAGCGCCGGGAAGCCCGCGAACTGGAGCCTCACCGGCCGTCCGACCGCGGCGAGAGGCGCATCATTGGGGGAAAGGTAGAGTTCCACCGCGTGGTCGAGAGTCTCCGGCATGAGCATGCACAGCACATCTCCGGCCTTCACCGTCTCTCCGGTGCCCGCCTTCGAGACGCGAACCAAGCGACCGTCACTCGGAGCCCGAATAACTCGCTGCATCACCCGCTCCCGGGTGTTTTGGATCTCGACCTCCTGTTTCAGGATGTCGCCGTTGATCGACTGGATCGTCTCACGCACGCTGGCCAGGGAAGCCTCGACGCTGCTGATAGTCGCCTCCGTATCCGCTTCCACGCGGGCCAGCGTGAGATCGCCGACGGTCGCATCCCGCCGGGCGATCTGCACCGCAGCGCGAGCCCGCTCAACCTCGGTGCCAGCGCGAACCACGTCGAGGCCAGCTCGGTTCACCTCCAGGCCGGCCACGCCGAGGTCCTTCCGGGCCAGTTCCACACCCGCCCGTGATCGACCGACCTCGGCCCGAAGGCGGATGACGTCCTCCTGCGCGCGCACCTTCTCCAGTTCCGCCAGGCTGATGTCCTTACGGGCGATCTCCACGCCGTTCTTGGATCGCTCCACTTCGGTGCGGGACCGCTCCAGGTCGGCCAGGGCCTTCTCCACGTCCAGGCCGGTCACGGTCACATTGCGCTGGGCGACCTGAAGGCCTGCATCGGCGCGCTCGACCTCGGTCTGGGACCGCACCAGATCGAGCTGCGCTAACTCGTCGTCTCTTTTCGAGCGCAAGCCCTTCTTAAACAGCTCCTGCACCCGCTCGCGCTGGAGCCGTGCGGTCTGCTGGGCCTCCTTCGCGGCCTGTAGAGACTGCTCGGCCTGACGCTGTGCTTGGAGAGCCTGTTGCGCCCTTTCTCGAGCGGTGGGGAGAGTGACTTCGTTCGCCACCTTCAGCGACTGCTGCGCCGCGATGAGTGCTTCCTGGGAGGCCTTCAGCCGCTCGATGGCTTGGCTCGCCCGCTCACTGGCGCTCGGCACGGTGACCGTCTGCTGGACCTTGAAGGTCTGCTCTGCTACGACCAGCGATTCCTGGGCCGCTTCCAGCCGATCCTTGCCCTGCTTCACACGTTCCTTCGAGGAGGGCAGCGACACGTCACGGGCGGCTTGGTAGCTCTGGTCGGATCCGGTGAGCGCCTCCCGCGCCGCCCGCAGGCGCTCCTCCGCCATCTTCTCCTGCTCACCGGCCACTGGAAGCTGCGCCCCTCGGGAGCGATTCACGCTCTCCACTTGGCGAGCCAGCGCCACTTCGCGCCCCTGGGCGGCCGCCAGCCGTTCCTTGAGGGCCGTCATCTGCCCCTCAAGGCGGGGGACAAGATTCGGATCGAGGAACTTGGAGTCGATGTCCTCGATCTCGCCAAGGATCTCCCCGCTCTTCACCACCGAGCCTTCTTGCGCATCCCACCGCACCAGCCGGCCGGGGATCTGGGCCTCCACGTTCTGGGGCCGCTCCATCGCGGAGTAGATGATCACCTGACCCCGACCGGTCACCTGCTGCTGCCATGGGACCAGGGTCAGCGCCAGCGCCACCAGCAGCATCAGCCCCATCACGAGGAGAACCACCTTACGGGCACCTTTCCTCGGGGCCACGAGTTGCAGCGAGCGCGGCTGCTGGCCTGCGGGAAGGGGGGCACCGGCCGCGAACCTGCCTGAGACGCCCGGATCGGAGGGCACCTTTGGCCATTCACCGCGAGTCGTGTTTTGGAGGGCACCGGGAGCAGCGGACATCGAAGTTCCTTGGGTCGAGCGCGGTGATGGTAAGCTAAAGGACGAAGTGGGCTACGGTCAAGGAGCGGATGGGCCATTAGGCTCAACGGGTGCGACGGGTGCGACGGGCGCAACCGGCACATCGGGCACGCCCGGGGAGCGCAGATGATGGCATAGCTCGGGGAAGAGGCCCGTGAACTCCCCATCGGCGTTCTTGGCCAACTCTTCCGGTGATCCTGACTCCTGGATCACACCATCGTTGAGGACGTGCACTACGCTTGACCGGGCCACGACTTCCGCGTCGTGGGAGATATCGATGATAGTCCAGGGATTGTCCGGAGAGTAGAGGGCGTCCAGGATGCGGAGCTTCGTGCGGTCGTCGATGCCGGTGAACGCCTCGTCGAGGATCAGCAGGTGCGGCCGGTCCGCGATGGCGCGAGCGATGAGCAGACGCTGCTGCTGGCCGTTCGAAAGGTTGCGGCCGCTGCTCACCAGCGGCGATCGGATGCCTTCAGTGAAGCGGACGAGGTCTTCCAGCAACTGCGCCTGCCCCAGGGCCCAGCGCACTTCCAGAGTCTTGACATCCGGGCGGCCCACCGCGACGTTCTCCTCGATGGTGCCTTCGAAGATCTCGTTGTCGTCGCTCACGAAGCCCGTGAGACGGCGCAGCTCGTCCAGGTCCGCGATCCGGACGTCGACCCCGTTGACTTCAACAATCCCGTGACTGGGGTCGTCCAGGCCGCAGAGCAGATTGGCGAGGGTGGTCTTCCCAGCGCCGCTCGCGCCGACCAGGCTCACGCGCTGTCCCCGCTCCACCCGCAGATCAATCCCGGCCAGCACCGGCACGCCGGGCACATGGGAGAAGCGCACGCCGCGACATTCCACCGTCGCGCCCCCGCCCTGGGATGGAATGGGACGGCCATGCGGGCGCTCCATCGGCAGATCGGTGATGTGCCCCACCTTGTCCAAGGCGGTCAGCAGGTCGTAGACCTGGTCGGCCAGCCGGACCAGCTTGTCCAGCGCCATCAGCACCGACACCACGATCAGCTCCGCCGCCACCAATTGGCCCAGCGTCAAGGATCGATTGATGACCAGCCATCCCCCGATGCCGAGCGTGCCGGCACTGGCGAGCGCCTGAAACAGGTAGTTGCCGACCGACTGCCGCCACACCACGGAGAAGTGCTGCGTGCGGGCGTGGATGTAGTTCAGGACCAACTGGTCGGTGCGCGCCGTGAGGAACGGCTGCACGCCATCCATCTTGAAGCTGATGTGGCACCGGGCCAGTTCCTCCAGCCACTCCGCCACCTTGTACTTCTGGACCGACTCGTGGATGCTGGTCCTCAGGCCGCCAATTCCGAGCACGAAGCAGATGAAGAGAAATGCGACCAGCAAGACCACCCCGAAAAGGAGCAGGAAGGGGCTGTAGAACGAGATAAGGACGAGACCGACGATGGCCTGAAGCGCCGCCGCCAAACCGTCCAGCAGGATCTTGGCCCCCGTCTTTTGGATGGTGAGGGTGTCGAAAAAGCGGTTCACCAGCTCCGGCGCGTACTGGTCCGCCAGGGCCGACTGGCGGATGCGCGGCAGGCGCACTCCCAGGTCCAGGGCCACCCTGGCGAATACCCGTTGCTGGAACAGCTCCACCAGCTTGATCTGCGCCAGCTTGAGGCAGCCCGCAATCAGGAGCCCCACCCCCACCAGGAGGGTGAGCACCACGAGGGGCTGTGCGGAGATGCCGGCCGCAATGGTGTTCACCAGCGCCTGCGCGGCCAGCGGCACCGCCAGCGCGAAAATGCCGGTAAGGATGGTGTAGGTCAACAGGAGCCAAAGGTCGCTGCGGTCCAGACGGATCAACTCCGCCAGCCGCTCCAGGGGAGTGGCGTGACCGTGGTCGTGGCCACCAGAGAGCGCGCCACCGATGTGCGCGCCAAAGTGGGCGGCTCCGCTGTCCTCTTCGGCGCCAGTGACGGCACCGTGCGACGCGGGGTGAGGCAAGTGCATTTCCGGGGAGGTGCTGGACATGATTTGCTACAGTCTCCGCCTCAGTACTGCGCCGTGGCGGCCTGGTAGTAAGCCAGCGCCTGCTCATACTCGGCCCGCAGGTTGATGACCTTGGTGGCGGCTTCTGCGGTGGCTCGTTCCCGCTGGTTCACCAGGAAGAGGGTGCTGTCTCCGAGCGCAAAGCGGTCCCGCTCCCCCTGCTCCAACTGTCGCGCCAGTTCCACTTCTGCGATGGCGGCCTGATAGCGGCTGACTGCCAGATTGACAGCGGAAACCGCGTCGTCGACCTCCGTCAGCACGCGTTGACGCTCCAACTGAAGGTCCAGCGAGAGCTTGTCCAGCTTGAGCCGCGCCTGCTCCACCAGCCCGTCAGCGGTACGCTGGCGGAGGGGCAGTGCGACGTCAATGCTGGCCTTCAACGTGCCGCCGGCACCTCTGCTCCCGGTATCCACGCCGGGGAAGACGGACAGATCCGCAATTGGAAGTCGCTGATTGCGGGCGAGGCCGAGATCGACCTCGGCAATTTGTTGGGCAATCGAAAGGGCTCGCAACTCCGGGCGGCGACTCAGGGCCAGCGCGCGTCCATCTTCGACCCGCTCGGGCGTCAACTCACCGGCGGGTGCAGTGTCTGCGGGTAGCTGGGAGCGGAGGGGCACTCCAGTGGGCTTTCCGTCCGGGGTCCAGAGGTAGAGGGCAAGCTTGAACCCTTCCTTTTGAAAGTCGCGCAGGGCTTTCCCAAGCCCCTCCAGGCGGCGTTGCACCTCCGTGTCAGCCTCGACCACGTCGATCTGCGGTAGATCGCCGGCATCGGCCCGCGCCTTGACCTGCCCCGCTCGGGTGCGTGCCAGTTCCAGCAGGCTCTCGGCGACTTCCAGCCGCCGTCCGGCAGCCACCCAGCCCCAGTAGCTTGTGCTGGCATCCAGAAGCGTTGTCAGCCGCAGGTCGTCAAACTCAGCGTCTGCAAGCGGCACCCCGAGGCGCGCCTGGCGCAGGGCGGCGAACTTGTCGTTGATCCCCCGCCCGCGCAGCAGGGGTACCTTAAGCCCAATCGAATACTCGCCACGGTTACCGGTGAGGGAAAGCGGTGACTTCACATCGCCGCGGTTCCATCGTCCCAGTCCAATGACTTTGATGCCGTAGGGGGTCAGGAACTCCACGCCCACGTCCGAGGCGGAGAACGACTTCAGCTTTCCCGGCAAGGTCGAATCAGGATAGCGACTGTACTCACTGCCCCCAAAGAGCACCGGGTCGAACGCTCCCGCCTTCTCCTCACGTTTTGCCTGCGCTACGCGGCGCTGCGCGTCAGCCGAGAGAAGCTTCGGGTAGTAGGACTGCACCTGCCGAAGGAGTGAGCCCAAGGCCAGTGGCTCGTTCGGCGTAGTGCCCGATCCAGTTTCCTGGGCCTGGTTGATCTTCACGACCACGCGCACCACGTGCGGGGCGAACTGCTGTGCTACGAGTGCGCGCAGTCGTACCTCGGTGGGTGGCACGGGGGTTGAGACGAACCCGGGCGGCACGATCGCACCAACGCATTCCACGTAGTCCGCCGTCTCCGCCCCAGCGCCAGGAGTCTGCGGTTCGATGCTGCCGGCTCGATAAGGGACGGGGAAGCTGGTGTCGATACGCAGAGCGCCGGTTTCAATCCGCACCTGTTTCAGCCGAGCCAGGACGTAGACGGGGTCGCCAGGCTTGAGCGGACGTCCACGGTGTGGAAGCTCTACCTCCGCGTCAAGGAACCGTGCCAGCTCCTGGAGCGGCACCATCTGCGCAGAGCCACGCCGGAGCAGCGGCAAAGTCTCCCTCCGCTCCACCGGTTCCACTCCCGGTGCAAGGCGGATCACGGTGAGCGAGTTTTTCTTCCGTGACGGCTCCACCCGAAGCGAGAAGGCGCTGAGCGCCTCTACCGGGATCAGCGTCCCCTCATCCGAGTGAAGGGGATGGACCTGGGTGCGGATCTCCTGGCCACCGGCCCACAGTCGCACGGGAACCTCGTCGTCCGAGAACGCGGGAGTAGCCATCCACGGAGCGGTGACACTCAGTAAGGTGATGATGGGGATGCGTATCAGAGTCGCAAGTCCAGAAGAGGTTTGGTTCATGGGCGATGGGCCGTCAGCGACAGATCCTGACAGCCATGCCAATATACACGACTCATTCTCATATGGTTACATCTGAATATAAAAGAGTTGAAGCGAGTTCGGCTCGCGAGCTGTTACGCAGATAGCGGCATACCGCTACCCGCACTGAACACGGGTAGCGGTATGCCGCCAAGGGCAGGATCAAGTCAGTCCAGACCAGCCGGATCGCACCTTGATGTCGAAGGTTCCGGGTCACGCGTCGACGTGGGACCGCGGACATGGCACCGGCTACGTTTGGATCAGGAAGACGCTTTGCCCAGCCGGAACTTACCGATGCGGAGCGCGCCGACCGCTGGAGTATCGCCGCCGGTGCTAACCGGAGCGGACTCTGGGGCGGGAGCCGACTCTGGGGCGGGAGCCGACTGAGGTTCGGCCGGTGGGATGGTAGAGGCCTGCGGCGAGAGGACGGGCCTGCTGTCAGGCGCTGCATCTCGGCGGCCGGTCTTGCCACGCGGTTTGTCACGGCCAGCCTTCTCGCGCGTGGGCTCCCGGGCGGGTTCGCCGGCGCTCTTCATCGGCTCGATCACCGGGTGCGGCTTCGCAGGTCGCTCCGGCTTTGCGGCACGGTCGGACTTCGCGGGTCGCTCCACACGCACTTCCTTGCGCGGTCCCGGCGTGCCTGTCGGTTGGGCGACCGGTGCATGAAGGCTCTGCTGATAGTACTCATCCAGCAGCATCGCGATGAGCTGCGATTCGTCTTCGTTCTCCGCCAGTTCCCGCGCCAAGGTCACGAAGCGCTGGCTTCGCTCCGCCAGGAGCTTGTCGCGCTCCCGCAGCTTCGCCTCCAGGAGAGCGGTGAGGCGTTCGGAGACGGCGGCGGCCACGTCCTCGTCCGTGGGTAGCGGGCGCTCCTGGATATCGATCTTGAACCGCTGCGCGATCCGCTTGAGGGTGAACTTCTCAAGGTCGACCACCAGCGTGATGGCGGTGCCGGAAGCACCCGCCCGCCCCGTGCGGCCAGCGCGGTGAATGTAGGCTTCAAGATCGTCCGGGGGCTCGAACTGGATGACGTGGGAAAGCTCGGGGATGTCGATGCCGCGCGCCGCGACGTCCGTGGCGACCAGGAACCGCAGCGTCCCCTTGCGGACCCGGCCCAGCACGCGCTCACGGTCGGTTTGGGAGAGATCGGAGCTCAGCTCATCCGCGTCGTAGCCGAAGCGCTGGAGGACCACGGAAACGTAATGGGTCCTGGCGCGGGTGTTGCAGAAAATGATCGCGCTGGCCGGGTTCTCCAACTCGATGAGCCGCACCAGGGCACGGTCCTTATCCAGGCCGGGGACCTCGTAGAAGACGTGCTCGATATCGGTGACGTGAACGTGATCCCGGCTGAGGGTCAGGAACTCCGGCTTCGGGATGAACTCGCGGGCGGTCCGCAGCACGTAGGCTGGGAACGTGGCGGAGAACATGGAGGTCTGGAGAGCGCGAGCGGGAAGGTACCGCTGCACCTGCTTCATGTCCGGATAGAAGCCCATCGAGAGCATCCTATCCGCCTCGTCGAAGACGAGCATGGTCAGCTTGTCCAGGTTGAACGAACGCTTCAGCAGGTGGTCCAGCACCCGGCCCGGGGTACCGACGACCACCTGCGCGCCCTCGCGCAGGGCGTCGATCTGGCCCTTGTAGCCCACGCCGCCATAAACCTCCACGGCTCGGAGGCCGGAGTCCGCGAACTGGGTGAGCGCGTCCTGGCCGACCTGCCTCGCCAACTCGCGCGTGGGAACTAGGATCAGTGCCTGGGGCTTGCCAATACTCGGATCGAGCCGCTCCAGCATCGGCAGGAGGTAGGCACCCGTCTTTCCGCTGCCGGTCCGCGCCTGGACGATCAGATCCCGGCCCTCCAGCAGGTAGGGGATCGCCCGTGCCTGCACCGGCATCAGCGACGGCCAGCCCGTTCGCGAGCAGGCCTCGCGGAGCCGGTCGGGGAGCTGATCCAGAGAGATCTCCGGGATAGGGTTCTCCGGGTCTCGGATCTGGGATGAGGAGGACGATCGGGTTTCGGTCACAGGGTGCTCTTGATTGGGTGAAGATGACTCTCTTTGTTATCTCATCTCGGCCGAAAGGACGACTTCTGACCCTTACCGGGTGTCACCTCCAGAAGTAGGTAGGTAGGTTGCTTCGATC
>JANPLG010000586.1:0-4561 GCA_031426395.1 Actinomycetes bacterium | reverse complement strand
GGAACTGGTTGTCTGCGTGACCTTGGCCGTCCTCGCGCTGGCGGTGCTGAATGTTCCGATCCTCAAGTTCCATGTCGCGTCGATGCTGGTCGGCCAATGCCTCACCGCCTTCTTTGCGGTCTGGACGGTGCATCATGACTGCGACCGTGAGCACTTCATCGCCCGGACGCTTCGCAACCCCCTGAAGAGCCTGATTGTGTTCGACATGTTCTACCATCTGGAACACCACCTCTTCCCGAAGGTGCCAACCTGCAAGCTGGCGCAGCTCAGCAAGCGGCTGGATGAGGCCGCTCCGGAACTCTCTTCCAAGCAGGTCTGGTAACACGGGCATTTGACCCTCGTCACCGTGCCGAACTTGCAGGCGTAGAATGAACCGCCGCTCCACCCGGGGCGGCGGTTTCTTTTCACGTTCTATCACGACTTATCACGTGTCACTTCAGCATCACAAGAATGTGTTAGTTGCAGGCGCATCGGGTCGCCTTGGGATCGAGATGATCCGGGAACTGCGCGCGAGGGGCCACCGGGTCCGGGCGATGGGACGCAGCGCCGCCCGACTGGCGCCGGTCCAGGATCTGGCCGATGAGCTCTGCGTGGCGGATGCACTGCGGCCAGAGACGCTGGATGCCGCATTCGAGGGGGTCGATTGGGTCTTCTCCTGCCTCGGTGCCAGCGTGATCCCGATGCCGCAGTACGGGGCACGCACCTTCACGCAGATTGACTATCCCGCCAACCGGAACCTCATCGACCAGGCGGTGCGCCGAGGCGTCTCGAAGTTCGTGTACGTCTCGGTTTACGGGCATCGCCAGTTGCCGAAGTCGGACTTCATTCGAGGCCATGAGTTGGTAGTGGAGGCGCTGCGCGAGAGCGGCCTCGATTACTCCGTGCTGCGGCCGACCGGCTTCTTCTCTGCGATGGACGAGATCCTGCTGGTCGCCAGCCGGGGCCTGCTGCCGGAGTTCAACGGGGGTCGGGCGCGCACCAACCCAATCCACGAGGCCGACCTCGCTCACGCGTGCGCCGGTGCTTTCCATGAGCCGAGTGGTTACGAAGCGGACCTCGGCGGGCCGGATGCGCTCACGCGCAAGGAGATCGCGCAGTATGCGTGGGAAGCGCTTGGCAAGCAGGCCAGGGCGGTCCGTGTCCCTGTAGCTGCGCTGAAGCTGGGCGGGCTCGCGTTCCGACCCTTCTACCCGCGCGTGGGGCATCTCATGAGCTTCATAGCCGACATCCTGGTCGAGGACTTCGTGGCACCCGCGTACGGCACCCGGCACATCCGCGACTACTTCCAGGAACGGTATGCGGCGATGCGGACGGAAGATCACCGGCCGATGAATGAGGTAGGTTAGGTAAGGGGCCAGCGCTAATGGGGGCCAGTTCTGCCGAGGAGCGCACCCGGGGCGTAGGACCCGTCTCTTCCGGGGGCCCTGCTGAACCCAACGTTGGGCGTGGTGTGTCCTGCGCAGGGGTTGGCCTCCGCAGGGGTTGGCCTCCGTCGCGGGGGTCGATACCCGGTGCGGGACGGGCGTGGCTGGATCCCCGCAGGGCAGGGGCCGCTTCGCACATGGGGTTGCCGGGCGAGGATGACGAGGTGACACGGGTGCGAATGGGATGTTCTCTTTAACCGCGACGGACCCACCTGCTTTCGGCGGTCGCACCCGCCTGTGCGCCCGCGCCGCGCGGCCTTGACATGCCCCCATGCATTCCCGATAATCAGGCGTCCCGGCGGAGTAGCTCAGGGGTTAGAGCAACGGATTCATAACCCGTAGGTCGTGGGTTCAATTCCCACCTCCGCTATCCAAACAGGTTCCGGCATCGTTCAGGGCGCAGTCGACCATCAGGTCCTGCGCCCATTCCTGTTTCAGACCCGCGTAGAGCGTGGCCGCAGGACCCCCTGTGCCTGCAACCCTCGTGCCTGCAACCCTTGTGCCTGCAAACCCTACCGAGTCACCGCTCGGGTCCTGCACACTTGCGGGCTGCGAAGTACCTAGCAACGGGCAGGGCGCCCGAACGAGGACACGATGGATTTCTGGAGAGCCGTAGACATTCTGAATAAGCGCAAGTGGCTTATTCTCCTTAGCGTGATCGTGACTTTAGCACTCACGTTCGGGGCCACCCGGATCATTGGGTCCAAGTGGATCGCAACCGTGAACTTCGCGTCCACCAGCGCGCGAGCGGGGCTTCCCGAGGGCGGCATTGTCAATGACCCGTCCATGAACCCGGCCACCGTGCGGACCCAGGCGGCGCTCTACACCGCCATTGTGAAGAGCAACAAGGTTCTTCAGCCCGCCTACGAGAAGGCAGGGATCCGGCCGGTGGAGTTCCAGTCGATCACCGATGGCGTAAAGTTCGACGCCAAGGGCCCCGGCATCTTCGAGCTCCAGGTTTCCGACAACAACCCGCAGCGCGCCGCAGTGCTGGCCAATGAAATCACCGTACGGTTCATGGAGCACTACAAAGAGCTCTACAACCAGGAGGCGATCAAGGTCCGCAACCAGGCCAAGGAGCAGTTGGACCAGGTGGACGGTCGCCTCAATGGTGCACGCAAGCGCTATCAGGACTACCGTGAGAAGTACAAGCTGGTAGGCAACCTGGCGGAACAGCTTTCGCCGGCGCTCTATCGGCTTCAGTCCTCACGCTCACAGCGAGATGAAGTCATACAGTTGATGTCCGAGGCCGAGGCTCGCCTTGCGGACCGTCAAACGGAGTTGGCAAAGGAACCGAAGTACCTGCCCGTCATGATCACTTCGAGCGAGAATGAGTTTCTCCTTGGGCTACGGAGCCAACTTTCGGCAGCGAAGATACGACTTGGTACACTGGAGCCGCTCTACACGCCCAAGCACATCCTGATCGTCCAGCAGCAGGCCCTGATCACCCAGCTTGAAAAGGACATTAAGGCCGAGGAAGCCAAGCCTGCCCAGAAGCAGGGTGAGCGGTTGAATCCCCGTGAGGGAATGCTCCGAGAGTCCGTGGTGGCTATCCGCCAGGACATCGCTGGCTACAAGGCCAAGCTGAATTCTCTATCTGACTCTCTCACCCGGGCCGAGGCTGAGGTTAGCCGCTACAGCGGCGTCGACGGCCAGCTGGCGATCCTGGTGGGCGATGTCACCCAGTTGATGGCAACCCGCTCTGCGCTGTCGGATCGGTTCCAATCCGCGCAGATGGCGCTCGACCAGGCACAGCGGCAGATCCCGCTCACCGCCATGGACCGCGTGAGCGAGTTCAACCCCCCGGTGAACACCTCGTCCGGCCGGACCCAGAAGCTCATCGTACTCGCCGCTCTCTGCGCCCTCCTCGGAACCGCCGGTCTGCTCATCGCCTACGACAGCCTCGACCGACGGCTACGCACCGTCCGCGAAGCCGAGTTGGTGCTCCCTGGCCCCATCCTCACCGCGATCCCGCAGCCAGTCGGCGCCGTGACCGAACAGGTGCTCCCTCGCGCCACCGAGTTGCATCCCCTCTCCCTCCACTCCGAAGCCTACCGGTTCCTGGGCCTTCACCTCCTCAGCGCGCGCGGCAAGCGGATCCGGTCGATCATGGTACTTTCCGCCAAGGCGGACCAGGGCAGCTTGAGCACTGTCACCAATCTCGGCATCACGCTGGCGCAAGCGGGCAAGCGGGTGATCGTGGTGGATGCCAACATCCGCACACCGCGGCTTCATGACGCCTTCGGCATCGGCAACCAGTTCGGCCTGACGGACCTGCTTCAAAGTCCTGACGCGGCCTCTCTCGAGTCGGCGCTTCACCCCACGTCGGTGCCCAACCTCCGGGTGATCACCAGCGGTGCCGCGTATGCCAACCCCTGGGAGCTGTTCCGCTCCAATAACTTGATGGAGCTTGCCGGACGGTTGAGCGACCTTGCGGACTACGTCATCTACGACACGCCTTCCGCGCTGGCTTTCACGGACGCGCTCAACCTGGCACCTGCCGTGGACGCTGCCTTCCTCTGCGTCCGCGCCCTGGAAGCTCCTAGCGGCGCGGAGCAGCGGCTGATCGAGATGCTGGAAGACTCCAACGTGGTGGTTCTTGGAAGCGTGCTCAGCAACGTGCCTGCGACCATTCTGGAGAGCTACCAGAACTACCAGCGCTACTACCCCACCGCAGCATCCAGCGCCCCGAGCCTGGGACCGGGCACCGGTAGCAGCGGAATCGGTGGCGGCGCGGCGGTGGCGGTTGCCCCTGTATCGACCTCCTGGCTGGAAAGCGGTTCCAACGGCAACGGTTCCAACGGCAACAAATCCAACGGGTCTCATACACCGGGCTCCGACGCCTAGCCCCGCCTTGCCGACTGGTTGGCTATTTTCCATGAGCCAGCCAGTCCGCACCATTGACAGGGAAGCCCGTCTGGCGCAGGGGACCGCTCCACCCCCTCAAGCGTGACTTCCGATCTCCCGTCAGGCTCACCGAAGTGTTGTTCTCCGCTCCACCGCAACTCGAACTGATCGGGTGCCTCGCTGTGTTCGCCGCCACGGTGATGCACGTGGTTGCGGAAGCGGACGTGGTGTCGAAGCGCGCGTCGAGTGAGCTGACGAGCAGCGCCGGTCGCCGGGTCTTGATCATCGGC
>JANPLG010000585.1:0-41009 GCA_031426395.1 Actinomycetes bacterium | reverse complement strand
ATACTTTCATATGGGGGTCTTACTTTTTAGGGGTTGGGGGGTTGCGGCGCCGGGTTGGTGGGTCCATGCGCGGCCTCTCGTGCTCAGTGCCCGGACCGACGGATCTCCCGCGAGATCGAAGGAGTCGAGAGAAACGATGTTCACAGTGACCACACGGCCCCACCGGACCCGGGCGAACTGCGACTGTCAACGCACGAATTCGAAATCCGCAATACGCAATTGGCTGACCGGTCAGTCAATTTCGAATTTCGGATTTCGAGTTTCGAATTGGCAGGCAGGTCAGTTCTAGACGGGCGTTGGTCCCGTCTCTCCATCCCTCAATCTCGCCTTCTCTCAATCTCATCCTGACCGGTCAGCATCTTCCCGCGTCGGGTGGCGCAACTCCGGCATAGAATGGGTGCGGGAGAGGGTGGCTTCGAACCATTGGGTGCTGCCGTGATCGTCCCAGGTTGAGGAGTGGCGAGAATGTCGGACAGCCAAGCTACGGAAGTCGCGATTGTTGGCGGAGGGTGCTTCTGGTGCCTGGAGCCAGTCTTCGATGAGTTCGAAGGCGTGATCAGCGTGGAGTCCGGCTATGCGGGCGGGCACGTGGAGAACCCCTCCTACCGCGCCATTTGCACCGGTGCCACCGGCCACGCGGAGGTCGTGAAGCTCACCTTCGATCCCGCTACGGTCTCCTTCCGGGAGCTGCTGCAGGTCTTCTTCACCGTCCACGACCCCACCACGCTCAACCGCCAGGGAGCGGATACCGGGACGCAGTACCGGTCTGCCATCTTCTACCTCTCGGATGAGCAGCGGGACGCCGCGCATGAGGTGATTCGGGAACTGAACGAGGACGGCGTCTGGGGCTCACCCATAGTCACCGAGGTGGCCCCGTTCACCAACTATTTCGAGGCAGAGGACTACCACCAGGAATACTATGCCAACAATCCGGCCCAGCCCTACTGCCTCGCTGTGGTGCGGCCGAAGGTGGTGAAGTTCCGCAAGCAGTTCATGGACCGCCTGAAAAAGAAGGCGGCCTAACGCGAGGGCTGCCCACCTTCAGCCGGGCCGCCCTCGTCGGCACCGTCGAGGGGCAGGGAGACAGTGAAGGTGCTGCCACTGCCGGGGTCGCTCTCCACGCGGATCCCACCGCCGTGGGCGTCCACCGCCCAGCGGGTGATGCTGAGGCCGAGGCCCGCGCCGCCTGCCGTGCGGGCGCGGCCGCTGTCCACGCGGTAGAAGCGGTCGAAGATGTGCGGCAAGTGATCCGGCGCAATGCCGATCCCGGTATCGGTGACGGTGAGGACGGCACGGTCGCCATCCCGGACAAGTCGGAGGGTCACCACGCCGCCGCTGGGGGTGTACTTCACGCCGTTGGTGAGCAGGTTGGTCACGATCTGGCAGAGCCAGAGGCGGTCGCCATGAACGGTGACGTCCTCCAGTTCATCGGGGAGCAGCGCCACTCCGTTGCGCTCGGAGAACCCCTCCAGGCTGTCCAGCGCCTCCAGCACCACTTCGGCCAGCTCCACCGGCTCCTGACGGATGAGCGACTGCCCGCCCTCCGCCCGCGCCAGGAGCAGCAGGCTCTCCACAATGGACGACATCCGCTCCGCCGACTCCAGGATGCTCCCCAACGACTCCCGGTAATCTTCGGGGGAGCGATCCCCCATGAGCGCGACTTCTGCCTCGCCACGGATCGCAGTGAGCGGCGTCTTCAACTCGTGGGAGGCGTCGGCGCTGAACTGCTTCACCTGGCGGAAGCTGCGGTCCAGCCGCGCGATCATCTGGTCGAAGGCCTGGGCCAGCCTCCCGATCTCGTCACCGGCGTCACTCGCTCCTAATGCGGTGCGGGTGTTGACGCGCGCCTCCAGATGGTTGCTCTCCTGGATGCGGATGGCGGTTCGGGTCAACTCATCGACCCGCCGGAGGGCGCGGTCAACCACCAGCCCATTGCCCACCAGCGCCAGGAGAAAGACCACCGGTGTGATGATCAGGAGCAGCCATCCCGCCCGCTGCAGCGCAGCCTCGACCCCCTCCAGCGAGGTGCCGGCCTGGACCAGCAGGGGTACCCGGCTGCCCATCCTCACCGGAACAGTCACCACGCGGACCGGATGCTCGCCCAGGCCACGGACCGTCTCCAAGGTGCTCTCACCCGCCAGGCCGCGCTTGAGAACCTCTGCGGAAACCGGCAACTGATGGGAGTTGAGGCCGTCCGACCACTCCCGGGGCGTGCCGTTGGGGTAGATGACCTGGATGTAGCGTCCCCAGGTGCGAATGTCGTTGGAGAGAAAGGTGAGGGAACGGCTGGCGGCAGGGTCCCGGTTCTCCGTCTCAACCCGGTAGAGCGAGGCGGCGATCTGACGCGCGGTGGTATCCGCGTACTCCCGGAGGGCGGCGTCCGCGCGGCTGTGCAGGAAGCCGTTCAGCAGGATGTAGGTCAGGCCAGAGAGGCCCAGCAGGGTGAGCGCCATGAGCGCGGCGTGCCAGAGCCCCAGCTTCGCGCGCAAGCCGCCCACGGACTACTCCTCTTCCTTCAGGATGTAGCCCTTGCCCCGGATGGTGTGGAGCAGCTTCCGGTCCGATTTCGCGTCCACCTTTTTCCGAAGGAAGTTCATGTAGACCTCCAGCACGTTGGAGGGCGTCTCGAAGTTGTAGCCCCAGACGTTCTCCAGGAGTTCGGTACGGGTCAGCTCCCGCTCCGGGTAGCGCATGAGATACTCCAGGAGCGCGTACTCCTTGTTGGTCAGCTCCACCTTGCGCCCGCTCCGCACCACGGTGCGGGCGGCGGGGTCGAGGATCAGATCCTTGTAGGTGAGGACTGGTAGGCGGACTGCGGTGGCCCGCCGCAGGAGCGCCCGGAGGCGGGCGGAAAGCTCGTCGAAGGCGAACGGCTTGGGGAGGTAGTCGTCGCACCCCGCGTCCAGCCCCACGATGCGGTCGTCCAGGCCGCCACGGGCTGTCAGCGCGAGGACGGGAGTCTCCGTCTTGCGGCGCCGCAGCTCCCGCACGACCTCCAGGCCGCCGATGCCCGGCAGCATGAGGTCGAGGATGATCCCGTCATACCGGGTCGTCTCGGTGAGGGTGAGCGCCTCCTCCCCGGATGCGGCGCGGTCCACCTCGAAGCCGCTCTCTTCCAGACCCTTCTGGATGAAGGCCGCGACCTTGTCTTCGTCTTCCACTATCAGCAGTCGCATGGGTCACCTCCTCGAAGGGTTCAGGGTTCGGGGTTCAGGGTTCAGTCTGGGGCGGGAGGCTTGGTTTGGGAACTGGAGCGCTTCTGGGTTCAGAACATTCAGGTTTCGGGGTTCAGTCTCTTGCGTAAGCCGATGTGTCTTCAGCCCGTACGGGATTCGTGTGAGTAGGCATCGGGTTCAGCCGATGCCGGACTCAGGGTTCGGTTTGCTTCTCTGGAAACCGTCTTTCCGAGGGCGGGAGACTGCTCTCCAGTCGTTTCTCAAGTCCGTTGAGCATTCGAACGCACTCTTCGTATCGCTCCCGGTAAGCCAGATAATCCGCATCTGTAAGGTAACCTTTCAACCGGGCGATGAACAGGTGATGCACCGTCTCCAGCGCCTCGCCGCGAGCCCGGTTTGCGCCCTCAATCTTGTTGCGCACATGCCGGTCGCTATGCCGCTCCGCCAAGTTCGCAGGGGCGCTGCTCGATGAACGCCGCACCTGGGACCCAAGCTCGTACCGCTCCTCAGCGGGCCACTCCCGCGCCATCCGGCAGACCTCGATGTGCAGGTCGCACAGCTTCCGATAGACCTGCAGATCCTCGACTCGGAAGAACTCGGCCATATCAATGCTCCTCATTCCTGTGCAAAGCCCTGAACCCTCACCTCAGATCGAGCGGCTGCTGCCTTCGCAAGTGACTGAACCCTCAACCTTTCGCCCAGCGGCAGCAGCCAATGCAAGAGACTGAACCCTGAACCCCGAACCCTGAACCCTACTTCCCCTTTCCCTGCACCAGCGTCACGGTTTGGTTCCCACTAACTTTGCCGAAGCTCTCCACGGTGCCGTCCGGCCAGCGCACCTCTACGTCCTCTGCCTCCGTTGCCGCTCCCAGTCCGAAGGTGGGATGGATGTCGCTCTGGGAGAGGTAGCTGTTGCCGGCGCGTACGAAGCGAGTCTGGATCTGCCTCCCATTCGCAACGACGGTCGTCACGCGGACGGTGGCACCTATTGCCTCCCGATTGACTCCCTCTGATCTCAGGCGCACGCGGAGCCACGGGTGGGCCGGGCGACCCGCCTGCCGCAGTAGGGACGCCGCCCCGTTGTTGGTGCTGATCAGCAGATCGAGGTCCCCGTCTCCGTCCACGTCCCCATAGGCCGCGCCACGGGCCACGCGAGGCTGCGAAAGGGCACCGGCGACTTCACTCTCATTACGGAAAACGCCTTCAGGCGTGCCGCGGAAGAAGAGGCAGGGCTGCGCATGGGTGGTCCCCGTGCTGCGGACCGCGATGTCGTCCTGGATGTGGCCATTCGCCACGAGGATGTCGAGCCTGCCATCCAGGTCCGCATCCAGGAAGAGCGCGCCGAAGCCGAGGAACCGCTGGCTGGGGGTCCCAATGCCGGTGCGTGCGGCCACATCGAGGAAGAGGCCGGAGGGGTCCCGCTGGTAAAGGCTGAGCTGCTCGCCGGTGAAGTTGGTGATCAGCACCGCTTCATGGCCGCTGTTGTCGAAGTCGGCAGCATCGATCCCCATGCCGGCTTTTGCCAGCCCGCCTTCGGCGACCGCCATCCCCGCCTGCAGGGCGACATCCTTGAACCGTCCCGTGCCCTGGTTGTGGAAGAGGAAGTTTTGCACTGTGTCATTCGCCACCGCCAGGTCCGGCCAGCCGTCGCGGTCGAAGTCGCAGAGGACTACACCCAGTGCCTTGCCGCGCACGGTTGAGATGCCAGTCTCGGCACTGCGGTCCACAAAGCCACGGCCGGTGTTGCGCCAGAGCAGGCAGCTCTCGGGCAGGTACTGGTCGGGCCGGGCGTACGACTTGCTCGTGCCGTCCAGGGAGAAGTACTGGTCTGTCTGCGGGGTCCACTTGACGTAGCGGGCGATGAAGAGGTCGAGGCGACCGTCCCGATCGTAGTCGAGCCAGGTGGCGCCGGTCGACCAACCGGGGACCCGCAAGCCCTCACGTACCGTGACATCCTCAAAGGCCTTGCCGCCCCGGTTGCGGAGCAGGCGACAACCGTCCAGGCCGGTGAGGAGGAGGTCGGTGAAGCCATCCCCATCGTAGTCCGCCGCCGAGGCACCCATGCCGTGGAAACCGCCGGGGAGCTTCCACTCCGCCGTCACGTCCCGGAACTGCCCCTTGCCGTTGCCCAGGAAGAGGCGGGTCTGGCCTCGCGCCCCCGAAGTGCCGGGCCAGGAGGAGCCATCGACCAGCAGGGCGTCGAGGTGGCCGTCGCCGTTGGCATCGAAGAGGGCGCAGCCGGACCCCATGGTCTCCGGCATCCACTTCTTCCCCACCGCACCGGACTGATGCTTGAACCGGAGGCCCGAGGCTACCGCTACGTCCTCAAAACTCACCCGCAAAGTGACGGGTGCTGGGGGCGTGGCGACCGGCACCGGCCGACAACCAACTGCCAGAAGCGCCGTGAGCGCGAGAGGAATCGCTCGCCTCATCGGCCTGCACCACCGGAGGGGACGAGCCGGTGGACGTGGAGCGGCCGTGCCTCGACCGACCGGCTCTGCCTCTCCGGTGGGGAGAGGAGCCGGTAGAGAGTCTCCTCCCGCCGCGCTTCCGTCAGGAGATTGAGCCGCTGCTGGCTCACCATCAGGCCGAAGTGGGCGGCGGCATCCAGCGGGTCCGCATTGAGCATCCCCTGGAAGGCAGCGGCGGCCTCGCGGTTCCTGAGCAGCGCCAGGTAGGTGTGCCCTAGTTCGTAGAGCAGCTGCTTGTCACGGGGGTGGCGCGCGCGCAGCGGCTCCAACAACTCCGCCGCCCGCTCCGGCTGCCCCATGCGACGCTGGACCGCTCCCGCCCAGGCGCGCGACCGCTCCGACCCGGCGCCTGACCCGGTTCCCGCTGCCCCCGCGCGCTGGAACTGTTCCTGCGCCGCGAGCAGGTCGCCTTGGTCCAGGTAGAGCTTGCCGAGCGCCAGTCGTAGTTCCGCCTGCTCCGCTCCGCCTTCCGTGGCCTGCAGCAGGGCCTGGATGGCGCGTGGAAAGTCCTTCACGCCCGCCAGGGCTATGCCGTAGCGGCGAAACCGTTCGCCTTCTACAGCGAGGGCGGGGGTTGCGGCTCCGTTGCTGAAGGTGGCAGTCGCGAGAACCACCGGCGGCCGCTCCGGCTCGCCAGCCCACCGGGCAAAGTCCCGGCGGCGACGGCGAAGCAACCGGACATCCACTCGACCGAGGCCCGAGGCGGGGACAGTCAGCTCGTAGCGGGCGAGGTCTGCGGCTCCCGCCTCAATGCGCCGCCACTCCTGGACGGCCGTCATGCGATCAAGATCGCCATGGACGACCGGGCGAGCATCGCGATCCAGAGCTACCAGCCGATAGCGGTGAGCGTCCTCGTGATTATCGCCGCGCGGCGGGGCAACGCCATTCGCGCCGATGAGACGCCCGGCCCGGTCCCACGCACGCACCTCGAGCCAGCTTTCCTGCAGGTCCGGCATCCCCGTGGGGAACGCGTGACCGATGCCAGCGTTCTCCACCACGATGTCGAGCGTCATCGGCATCCCGGCTCCGGTCTTGAATCCCTGCTCAAGCGGAACGGCGGGCGTCCCCGGAAGATTGGACGGTCGCAGAAAGGCGTCGAAGACCAACGCCCCAGGAGCGACCCGGCTGTGGCCATGCACGGAATGGCATCCGAGACAGTCCTTCGGGGCGACCGGAGTTCCCGGCGCGAAGAGGCTGCGCCCCGACCAACGGCTCGCCTGCCATTCACCGAAGTCGTCCGGCCCCGGCATCCACCGATACTCGTTCTGCGGCAGGTTGTATCCCTTCCGATGGCATGACCCGCATAGCTCCGGTGCGCGAATGAGCTCCGGCTGGAAGAGCCGCCGCGCGTGGGATGCCGGCCAGAGGCGGCTTTCCGCAGGCCAATCGCCTGCGGTTGGGAGGCCCTCGACCTTGAGCGAGGCGCTGCCATGTAGTGCCGTCACCTCGGTGGCAGCGTGGCAGGCGGCGCACCCCACCCCTCCGGTAGGCGACGGCGACGATGACGGCGACTCCAGGGTCGGCGCATGGCATCCATCGCACCAGCGCGCGGCGTCGCCACCCCTACGACGGACGAAATCAGCGCGAACGGCAGTCACCGCAGGGCTGCTGGCCGCCCGGCCGTGGCCGCTCTCCGCCAACGCGGAGTGGATCGCCTGGTGGCAGAAACGGGCGCAGTCAGTCGCGCCGGACACCTGAAGGGCGGCGGGGAAACCGGAGTCGCCTGCCTGTTCGGCGGAGGTGGCTGTCAGGAATCGGAACGCCGCCACGGGCTGGTAGCGCGGTGGCTGCCACGGGGAGAGGTGCCCGCGAGCGGCAACGCCAAGAACCGCGAGGAGCGCGACGGCGGCGAGTCCCCCGATCCAAAGCGGCTTGACGCGGGTCGGCAGGGATGCTGGCAGCAGGGCCACCGCGATGCTGGCGAGTCCCGCAGCGAGATGCGCCCCCCGGAGCCAAGGTTCGGCAACAGAACCTCCCGCATAGGCCGCCGATGCAACTCCTAGCGCTGCAGATAGGAGCACCACTCCCGCCAGGATCGGACGCCGGCGTGGGGGTACGAGAAGCCACTCGCCGACGGGGAACAGTACCGCGTGTGCAGCGAGGCTCGCGATGAGAAGGATGGGAGAGGCGGCTCGCGAAGCCGTCGCAAGGTAAAACCCTGCCACCATCCCAAGCAGGAGTAGCACCACCCCGGCCACGCGCAGCATTCCCTGCCGGCGGGCCACGCGCGGCAAGGTGGAGATGCTGATTCGACTGGTTGCCCCGACGCCGGAAGTCACGCTTCCCGCTTCACCCCGGACGACGCGCTTCCTCCCACGGGCCGATGAAGAAGATTTAAGTCGAGCGGCAATCCGTCCATCCGCAGCGCAGCGGATCGGGTTCGCGCGGCGTGGAGGCGGGTAAGTGTGAGGAGCAGATTCACTCGCAGCACTGGCACCTCATCCGCACCCGAGGAGAACATGGCCCACAAACCCGGTATCTTCCCTACCTTCTTCCTCTCCGGGTTCGAATGCTCCACCTTCCGTTGGAAGGACGGCGCACGGCGTGACCTGGTGGCGGAGACGCAGCACCGCGAGCACGCCGCCGAGGATTACCGCATCCTGCGGGAGTTGGGGATTGCCGTGGCGCGGGAAGGCATCCCGTGGCCGATGGTGGAGCAGAATGGCGCGTACGACTTCACCCCTCTCGACCCGCTGATTGAGGCGATGCGCGACTGCCAGATCCTGCCGATCTGGGACCTCTGCCATTACGGCTACCCGGACGGCCTCGATCCGTACGACGACCAGTTCGCCGACGCCTTCGCGCAGTATGCGCGGGCCGCCGCCGAGTACGTGACCGAGCGGCTGCGTGGCCCGTACTACTTCACGCCCATCAACGAGATGACGTTCTTCGCGTTCTGCGGGGGCGAATGGGGATGGGTGGCGCCCTACTGCAACACGCGCGAGAAACGGTGCGATCTGCGCCTGGCGCTCTGCCGCGCCGCCATCGCCGGCGTGAAGGCGATCCGCTCCGTGGTGCCGGACGCGCGGATGATGCATGTGGAGCCGCTGGTGCATGTGGTCGCGCCACGGGACCGGCCGGACCTGATCGATGCGGCGCGGCATGAGACGGAGGTCGACACCTTCCTGGCGTGGGACGTGCTGTACGGCCGGGAGCACCCCGAGTTCGGAGGCACGCCCGAAATCCTCGACATCGTGGGGGTCAACAACTACTCCTTCGGGCAGATGGAGTATCGGGAGTCCGGCCCGCACCAAGCGCTGGCCCCGGACGATGACCGCGTGATTCCCCTGTGCAACCTCCTGCGCACCGTCTGGGAACGCTACCACCGGCCGATGGTGATCAGCGAGACGAGTGGCATGGGGACCGGCCGACCCGCCTGGCTGAAGGACGTGATGGAAGAGTCGCTGGCGGCGGTTGCCCAGGGGATGGACATGCACGGCATCTGCCTCTTCCCTGCGGTGGACATGCCGGACTGGCATACCGGCGAGTGGCTTCACAACGGCATCTGCGATCTGGTCTCGGAACCCCGCAATGGGATGGACGGAATCAATTGGCTAGACGGACCGGTGCTTCGCCGCGTGCCTCACCAGCCGTATGTGGATGAGCTCCGACGGTGGCAACGTCAGCTCAACCGCGTGACGGAACTCGATGAGGACCCCTTCAGCGATCCGGTAGAGTTGGAGGATGTGGTGCAGGCTGCCCGCACTTTCACCAAGCAGCCGGATGCGAACTGGCATTAGACACGTCGATGAGTGGCGGCAACCGCGCGTTTTCACTGCGGTCAGCACGGGGAGTAACACGGAAGGGCATCAAGGAGAAACCGATGAACAGCGCCACCACCCGAACCATTGACGCGGACGACCCGCATGACATCCCGTTGGCCCAGTCCACCACGGATGCCGACAAGGCGGCGGGCATTGACCGAGACTACAGCCAGCCGCTCACCTCTTCGCAGGTCCGCCCCACCGGCGGGACCCCGCGCAGCGCCCTGGTGGATACGAACGTGCCACCCGAAGATGCCCGAGCCGCCTCCTCGAAGAACAACGTCCCGAGCGAGACGGACGAGGCCGCTGACCTCCGCCGCCAGGAACTGCGCAACCGCGACCCATCCTGAACGAGTGGACCAGTGACACCGCTTCTGATGGTCACGAATGGGGGAGAGGGTGAATGGGAGAATGGGCGACCGACGTTCGTCCACTCTCCCGTTCGATTTGCCTTAGCAGGCTCACATCGACCGGCCGCTACGAAGCGCGGTAAGCACCGATATCTGGGACACCGGGTGCCTGCTCCGGGCCGAAGTAGCGCAGTAGCACCAGAGGCTCCGTACCGGTGTTGACCACCTCCAAGCCCGCCTGCGCGGCCGCCTGGGTGATGAAGAGCTCGTCCTGGGTCAGCTCACCGAAGCGGATCATGTTGGGTGACTCCACCACGTGCTTGCCGAGGGTGCCACGGCCCTGAACCGTGATCAGGCCACTGGCCCCCTGGTCCTTCAGCGTCGCGCGTGCTCCCGGCTGCACCGTCAGCTCCTTTGCGCTGAAGAGGCTCTCGCCCCCGAGGCGGCCGTAGACCACCCAACGGTCCTCGTAGCCGGCACCCGCTCCGCCGTCGGCCAGTATCGGCTCGAGGTAGTGGTTCTCTTTGAAGCTGGGGTCGACGTTCCCGTCCCAGTTGAGCTGGCTGATGATGTAGTCGAGGTCGTGGTGGTACTCCTTGGGCACATCCTTCACCAGCAGTTCCCACCCAACCACCCGCCCTTCCACCATCGACTGCCACATGCCGAAGACATCGCTGCCCCACTGCGGCTCGTAGGTGAGGAGGGAGCCGGGGGCGTGGAGCACGCAGGGGGGCACCAGCCAGCCGGTGCCGGGCTTGAGGCGGTAGGCCTTGGAGAGGTCGAGGATGCCGTTGTCCCCCTCGTGCCAACGCTCCAGGCAGCGCTTCAGCTCCGCCTTCGTGGTGCCGGGCTCCAGGCCCATGAAAGTGTAGGGGAAGTTGTTCCCCACGTTGTTGAGCTGCGGCGGGTAGTAGTAGCTCTCCGGCTTGCCCTGCTGACCCACCAGCGCCGCCTGCTCGTTGCTCTGGTGCATGTGGTGCGGGATGGGACCCATGTTGTCGAAGAACTTGGAGAAGACGGGCCAGCGACCGTACTTCTCCATCAACTCGCGGCCAACGAGGCGCTCCCCCGCCGCCGCGACGGCATCCTTCAGCGTGAACCGGTCCGACCCGTGAACGATGTAAGACAGGCCCTCGTCCGCAGGTGCGCCGTCGTTCATGGCGACCACGCAGGAGGCGAACCACCGCTCGTCGATGCCGCCCCGGTGGGTGCCGAGGGCGTAGTAGTCGTTGGGGTGGAGCTTGAGTCGGCGGCCCGGCATCAGGAAGGAGCGCGGCACCCAGTTGGGAGCGAGCCGCAGGACGCCCTCGCCCTCTTCCAGGGCGGCGATCACGCGCTGCTCAAGTCGGTCTTCGGACATGACGTCGGACATTGGGGGAACTCCGTGAGGCGGGACAACGACGCCCCGTTCGGCGCAGGAGTGGGGCTTTACCTGCCGGGACGGGTGAGACGCACCCGAACCGAGTTGGCGTGGGCGTCCAGGGTCTCCGCCTCAGCCAGGCGGATTACGTGCGCCGCCTCCCGTTCGAAGCGCTCCCGGCTGTACCAGAGGACACTGGTCTTCTTGACGAAATCCCCCAGGTGGAGCGGCGAGGAGTAGCGGGCCGTGCCGCCGGTCGGGAGGACGTGGCTGGGGCCTGCGATGTAGTCCCCAATCGGTTCCGGGGTGTAGCCGCCGACGAAGATGGCGCCCGCGTGTCGCAGCTTCTCCAGCCACCGTTCCGGGTCAGCGACCACCAGCTCTAGGTGCTCCGGCGCGCACTGGTTGGAGAGGGCGCAGGCCTCGTCCAGGTCCCGGGTGACAATGCCCCAGGCATGGTTCTCCAGGCACTGGCGGATGGTCTCCCATCGGGAGAGGCGCGGGGCCTGCTCCCGGATCTCTGCCGCAACCGCGTCCCGCAGCTCCGCGCTGGGCGTGAGCAGGACCACCAGGCTGTCCGCGCCGTGCTCCGCCTGGGAGAGGAGGTCGGCGGCCACCCACGCGGGGTTGGCGGTCTCATCCGCGATCACCACCACTTCCGTCGGTCCCGGCAGGCTCTCGATATCGACGTAGCCGAAGACCATGCGCTTGGCGAGGACGGTGTACGGGTTGCCCGGCCCGACGATCTTGTCGACCCGCGGCACGCTCTCCGTGCCGAAGGCCATCGCCGCCACGCCCTGAGCGCCTCCGAACTTGAAGATGCGGTCCGCCCCCGCGCGCCGGGCCGCGACCAGGGTGTACGGGTTGATGGTGCCATCCTTTTGCGGCGGGGAGCAGACGACGATCTCGCCGACGCCCGCAACCTTCGCGGGGACGGCCGCCATGATCGCGGTGCTGGGCAGGGGTGCCTTGCCGGCGGGGACGTGAATCCCCACTCGGTCCAGGGGCCGCACCAGGTGGCCGAGACGGGCACCGTCGTGGTCGTCCGTCCAGCTCTCCTCGCGCTGCAACTCATGGAACCGCCGCACGTTGGCGATGCTCACCTCGATGGCGGCGAGGAACTCCGCATCGACCGCCTTCTCCGCCGCGTCGATCTCCTCGGCAGTGACCTCCAGCGCGTCGATCTCCACGCCATCGTAGCGGCGGAGGCAGTCTCGGACGGCGGCATCCCCCCGCAGGCGGACATCCGCCACGATCTCGCGGACCACCGCCTCCACCTCGGGCAGATCGAGGCTGTTGGACTGCGTCAGGGCAGCCTGGATGGCGGCGGGAGGGTCGGTGCGGGTGTCGAGGAAGCGCATGGAAGTTCGTGCCTGGAGGGGCGGCGACCGAGGGCCGGCCACGCCGCGCCATTATAGGCAGCGACTGATTCTGGGTCAAAGTGAGGCTGGACCCCGGCCGGAATTCAGCATGCAGAATGCAGAATGCAAGGGATCGCAGATTGCGGGGACTGTAGGCTGGACGGATGCGAGCGTGCTGTGGCTGCCGAATCCGGGTCTTCGTAGTTGGGAACAGGAACCTCGCCGCTTCCGCCCGCGTCGTTGACAATCTTGAGCTTCAGGCCGCCCTTGATGAGGAAGGCAGGAACGCCTGTCATCCGCAGATCGACGCCCTCATGGATGTGGTAGCTTCCGCGCTGGAGTTGGCGGAAGCCAGCTAGGTCGCGGAAGGCTGGAACTGCCTGGAGCGTGCTGCGTTGGAAGCGGAGTTGGCCCACGCCGAGGGAGAGCCGTCGGACGCGGAACTGGCTGGGCGGTAACTGCATGCGATAGAGCAGTTCCACGAGCGCTTTCCTCTTGTAGGGGAGCCAGCCGTCCACTGAGGCCGATGTCCTGTAGACCCAGTCGGAAACGCTAGATCAGAAGCACCAACCCATGTCTTTCATGAAGCCTTGGAGATTGGTACACTTGACGTTAAAGTGAATGCAGACGTTTGGAATCTTGGCTGCATTCGGCTTAAGAGCTTCTTCGGTCACGACCACAGCACCGCGGGCGCGAGCAGCGGCCACAAGAAAGGGATCGGCTACTGGCTGTCCTTTCAGGATCTGCTTCTCGCCTACTAGCGCGCGGAAGTGGGGTATCGCGAAGATTTCGGCAACGTACTGGGACTCCAACTGGTTTGGCGATGCAAACATGTTGTTATTGTTCTTGATCCACGTCTTCAACCAATCCGAGGCCTGGAACTCCAGTTCCTTCCGCACTTCTTTCACAGAAATTACTGTGCCTTGGCTGACGGCACCGTCAAGATGCTTCCAGAAGGTCGGGAACTGATCAGGGTAATAATTGCCAATCACCCTGATGCTATTTGTATCAAAGACGTAAATCATCGTATCAAGCGGCCCTCTTGCGAAGAACAGCTTGCTCTAATCCCGAAAGGCTGCTCGTCTTGACGTTTAGGTAGTCAGCGAGTTGTTCCTCGGTTATGGAGCCACGATAGTAGTTCCCAAAGGCTAGATTTGCATAGGTGTCGCTCAGATATGTCGCCTGAGTGTTGTAGTAGTTGCCGCCAGAGGTTTCCTTTCGCACCGCCTGGAACTCTGCATTCCATTGATCGGCTCGCTCCAGGTAGGCTTCCTGGCTCACTAGGCCCATATCCATTAGCCTGCGCGTTACTGTCTCACGGCTCACTTTGAACTGCCTGGATGTCTCCGCGACCATCCCGTCCGTTAGCCCATCACGCTGCACGACCTGACGCAGGTCAGGCGAAGGCAGAAGCAACTCCGCAGCGAAGCGATTGCAGAAGATTTCGATTCTTCGAACCGCATCCTCAGACTTGCTTTCGGTCATCAGGTCAGTGGTTGTGACGCCGTTCTCACCTAGCAAAAGATGTGCGAGTTCGTGAAAGAGAGTGAAGATTTGCCGCGTGACCGCCGTGCTGTTGTTGATCATGATCACCGGGAACGCCAGATCAAAGAGAGCAAAGCCTGACACGTCACGCTGCTTGAACGAGTCCTTGAACACGAGGATTCCAACCTCTTCCACACCATGCCGCCAGCCACGCAGGGCGTCTTCGGTTGTACGCCATTCTAGCCGCTGGGTCTTTGTGGTTATCCCTAGATAATCACGGATCCTGGCGGCCGCCGCAGCAGCATCCTCGCCGAGGCTGAGACTCTGCTCACGCAAGATGTGGCGCGGTGCAGGGTTCACCCCGTGGGCGAGGTCAGCGCTTGCCAATTGGTAAGCGCGCGCCTCCCTTATTTTGTGGCGAGTGTCTGGCGCCAACTCGCCAGCTACGCTCTCGGGCAAGGTTCGGAAGGCTTGCTCCGGATCTACCTCCGCCGGCGGTTCAGGGAAGAAGAAGACCGCAACAGGCCTCTTGTAGAGCTGATAGGCCAGCTTCTCCAATTGCGCATAGGAAGGGCCTGCCTCCCCGCTCTCCCAGCTCTGAATCACCGTGGCATCCTGCCTGAAGGCGTCCGCGACCGCCGCGACCGTTAAGCCGCTTCGTTCACGTGCCCAGGTAAGGATCTTCGGATTTACTCCGGTTAGGCGCTCACGCATAGCTTCCCTGCCAGCTGGTGCTTGGGTTGTAGAGCCGACAGGCGTCCTGGAGTTATTCGCCGCCCCGGCTTGCTGACCCTCCCGCATCTATCATAGCATGGATTACGAACTAATGTTTGTATCTCTCGAGTGGAGTAGGCACCAGCGCAGGACGCGCACTTTCTGGACCATCATCACCGCTCCTTACTGAATGACTGCTTGCCTCACGGCGGCCCGCACTCACTTCAGCACTGGGCGGTAGGGCGTGCCGGGGATGGTGGAAAGGCTGAAGTTGCAGTCTTGATTTAGGACCAACTACTAGGCTTCGCGGCAGGCAGGTGGGAGGGGAAACGCGCCGGTGAGTTGATTCTGTCATCCACGATTTGCAAGCAACCGCCTTGCGAACCGATTCGGGGCGGGGCAAAACTCTCGTGCGGTCCATCAGCCCCGGTGTAGCTGGGAGCTTCCTGGTTCCAGGACGAACGACGCGCGGGTGATGACGGGCGCGCCGGTGCGGGTGACATAGGGCACGCACCGGTAGTCCGCCCACCAGCTTCTGGGGGTGAGCTGGCAGCGGACGTAGCCCCGTTCCGCGTTGTAGTACTTCACGAAGGGGTTCTCGCGCACTACCGCGTCCAGGTTGGCGGGGAACTGACGGCCATCGCCGCCGGAGGTGATGGAGGTGCCGACCAGCTCTGCGGCCACCACAGGGCCCCGCCCCTTCGCCGACTCCATGTGCAGCTCATTGGCCCAGTTGGTGTGGACATCCCCGGTCAGCACCACGGGGTTGGCAATGCGGCGCTCACCGAGGTAGCGGAGCAGCTCCCGCCGCTCATGCTCGTAGCCGGGCCACTGGTCCATGCTGTAGCGCTCGTCCGTGCCGGGCATGCGGTCGACCCGCGCCATCATTACCTGCTGGGCGAGGATGTTCCAGAGGGCGTCGGACTTCCCCAGGCCCCGCGTCAGCCAGCTTCGCTGCTCCGGCCCGAGGAGGCTTCCTTTCGGATCGAACGCTGCGGTCCCCGGCGCCTTGAGGCCGTCGCCGTTCGGCTGATCGGTGCGGTACTGGCGGGTGTCCAGCACGTAGAACTGCGCCAGCCGCCCCCACTCCAGGCGGCGATAGAGGCGAAGGTCCGGACCCTTCGGCAGGGAGCGGCGGCGGAGCGGCATGTTCTCGTAGTAGGCCTGGTAGGCGCGCGCCCGGTGCTGTAGAAACTCCAGCGGGTTCGCGTTGGCGCGCTCCGAGATGCCCGCGGCGTAGTTGTTCTCGAACTCGTGGTCGTCCCAGGTGACGATCCAGGGCGCGCGGGCATGCATCCGCTGAAGGTGCGGGTCCGTCTTGTACTGCGCGTACCGGTTCCGATAGTGGTCCAGCGTGGTGAGCTTCGGCCCGACGTGCTGGCGGACGCCGCGCTCGTTGGTGGGACCCTCGTAGATGTAGTCGCCCAGGTGGACCACGAGGTCGAGCTCCTCACGGGCCATGTGATCGTAGGCGGTGAAGTAGCCGGTTTCGAAGTGCTGGCAGCTCGCCACGGCGAACTTGAGCGACTCCGGCTGCGCGTCGGGACTCGGCATGGTGCGGGTCCGACCCACCGGGCTCACCTCGCTCCCGGCCTTGAAGCGGTACCAGTACCAACGGTCCGGCCGCAGTCCCTCCACCTCCACATGCACCGAGTGGCCCCACGCCACATTGGCGACCGTCTTCCCCTCGCGGACCACCTGGGTCATCCCCTCGTCGTCCGCCACCTGCCAGGAGATGGCGACCGGCTCCGCAGGCATCCCACCGCCTTCCAGTGGCTTCGGTGCGAGGCGGGTCCAGAGCACCATTCCGTCCGCGCTCGGATCACCGGAAGCGACGCCCAAC
The DNA here is from genome assembly GCA_031426395.1 of Actinomycetes bacterium. Taxonomy (GTDB): domain Bacteria; phylum Armatimonadota; class SYMT01; order SYMT01; family SYMT01; genus JANPLG01. The sequence continues at coordinate 24,485 of JANPLG010000585.1, read as the reverse complement.
TGGAACGGGTAGGCGGAGAACTTCGGCTGCGACTGTACGGCCCCCTCGGCGCGATCCGCCCAGGCGGTGGCCGCGGCAAGGGTGGCAGCGTTGGCGAGGAAGGATCGACGGCTCACGAGATGCTCGAGGTCGTACATCAGGAAGGGTCTCCGCAGTCGCGGGCATATCGAATGCTGCCGGTGTGAAGGTCCGGCGGGTTCTGGCCGGAAGCATGTTGTACCCGACTGCGCCGACACCTTCAGGGGATTGCGCAAAGCCGAGCTGGCCTAAGCACCGTGTGGAATGGCGCTACCTCTGTGATCCATCGAGAGAACACGGTCGCCTACTCAACCCTTCTGCATCTGCCTTTGAGGCGCTTTGAGAAGTGCCGGTCCTCATGCTCCCATTAGGCCGCGTTCCGAAGCCGCTGCCAGAGGGTGATCTGCGGGAGCGCCCCATCCTTGGCCCCGGGGGGCACCAGGAGTGCGAACTGGCGACAGGTCCGGAGGCCCAGGGGGACAGGAGCCCACGGCTGTGCCACCTGCTCAAGGACGCGCTGCCCCGGCATCCAATCCCGGTTGTTGAGGCGGCAGGTCGCGTTGATGCTGCCGTCCGGCGATTTGCCGGTGTAGAGCTCAATCCAGTGCACCCTGGACAGAAGGCGCATCGAGGCGAGGGAGGGTTTCACCGCCTCATAGAGGGACGGGGGTGGCCCACCGGACTCAGTGCCTTCGCCCTCCAAATTGCGGGCGATCAATGGACCCGGAAGCGCATCAAACCGGGGACCGGCGGACTCAAACGGCTCCCGGCTCACGAAGCAGGTGTGCTCCCCTCGCCAGGCGGTGAGAACGGGCAGCACGCCTGCCACCCACTGGCCCACCGCGCTCTCTGCCGCCGACGGGAGACTCTCCGCAAGGCCGACGCACGTGATGGCGATCCCGGAGCCGCGCTGATCCACCGATACGATGACCTCGGCAATGTACAGCGATCCGCCGGGTGTCTCCTGTGCCTGGACCTCTTTCACCTGCACGTGGAGGCCCAACCGCTTCAGGTGAACCGATGACGGTTCAGAACGCTCCGGAGATACGTCGCTGGCGGCGGCGAAGACTACGTTGACGGCGGCATCCAGGGCAGACATAAGAGGTTGAAGGATGGAGGGATGGACAGACGCAGGCTACCCTCTCCTTGGCATTCGGAGCGGGTAGCCTCACTTTTGCGCACTACTCCGTCATCCTTCCTTCGCCGGTTTGCTGCTGCGTGACCGGGAGCGCACCGGTGCGTGGTAGTTGCAGGCCTGCTTCTGACGGACCTCTTGATAGAAGAGCGCATGGGCTGAGACAGGGCGATCCTCGCCGGAGATGGCGCACATGTAGCGCTCGAGCTTGCGTCGCGCGGACTGTTCGCACTGGTGAGCACGGGTCTTGGAGATTCCAAGGCGGGCGGCGATCTCTCGGAGCGTGAAGCCCAGGAGCTGGTTCATCTGGAAAACCGCGCGCTCCAGCGGTGTCAGTCGCGCCGCCCGGCCGAGCACGTTGAAGTCTGCGACCGCGCCCGAAACACCAGCCTCATCCTCACGGTTGTCGAGATGGTCCTCGAAGGGGAGGTGCCCCACCTTGGCCTCCCGCTCTGCGCGCGGACCTCGAATGCCGGTTCCTCGGCGGAACGCCCCGCGCCGCTTGAGCAGTTCCGTGGCGTCCTTCTCCAACTCCAGGTCCAGCAGGCTCCCGCCGAACCCCGCATAGGTCTGATCAATCATCGCTTCCCTCCCCGGGCACTCGCCCGATAATGCAAACATCTGTTCGTATTATCGTACGGGATATGCGAGGTGTCAACGCGAATTATGGTTCGTGCGCAATATTTTTCGCTCTTGCTTGAGTTCCCTTGCGGGAGGAGCGACAACGGCCTATAAAGTAGTAATAGCTGGCACTACTACTTCTTGCGGGAATGCTCCCGCCGAGCCTCAAGGAGCTTCCGATGCCGATCCGACCTTTACCGATCCGCTCCAAGTGGTGGCAACTCAGGCCACTGCTGACGCGACGCGTCGTAGCAGGACTGCTACTCGCCGCTCTGGTGGGTACCGCAGTCCAAATCGGGCTCTCGAGTGCATGGGCGGCTCCTGCTGGTCAGGACTGGCCACAGTGGCGTGGTCCCGGACGCGATGGAATCTGGCGCGAGTCCGGGATTGTGGAGACGCTGCCTGCGGAACTGCCGGTCAAATGGCGGGCGAAGGTGTCGAACGGCTACAGCGGTCCTACGGTCGCCTCGGGCCGGCTGTTCATCACCGACCGCGTAACGGAGCCGCAGCAGCAGGAGCGCGTCCACTGCTTCGATTCCGAGACCGGCAAGCCGCTCTGGAGCTACGCCTATGAGTGCGTCTACAAGGGCGTGAGCTACCCGAACGGTCCCCGCGCGGCGGTGACGATCCATGATGGCCGGGCCTACGCGCTGGGTTCGATGGGGAACCTCCACTGCCTGGAGGCGGCCACCGGCAAGGTGCTCTGGGCGAAGGACCTCTACACCCAGTACCAGGTGCGCCTGCCGGACTGGGGCATTGCGGCGGCACCACTGGTGGAGGGCGATCGGGTGGTGGTGATGGTCGGCGGGAGCCCGGAGGCGTGCGTGATCGCCTTCGACCGCAAGACGGGCCAGGAGAGCTGGAAGGCACTGAAAGACGGCGCGAGCTACTCCGCCCCGGGGATCTTCGAGCAGGCGGGGAAGCGGGTGATGATCTGCCGCACTGCAGAGCGGATTGTCGGCCTCGACCCCAAGACAGGCGCGCTGCTCTGGGAGCACCCCTACCCCAGCCAGATGAACGTGGACGGGATCACCGCCCCGATCGTGGAGAACGGCCTGCTCTACTTCAGCTCCGTCTACGAAGGGAGCCTGGCGCTGCGGCTGGCGACCGACCGAATGGCGGTGGAGAAAGTCTGGGAGGCCAACCCACGCACGCCGGACGCGACAAAGGGGATGAAGACGCTGCTCTCCACCCCGATCCTCCGGGGAGGGCACGTCTACGGCATCGACTACTTCGGAGAGCTCCGCTGCCTCGACGCGCTGACCGGTGACCGCAAATGGGAAGAGAAGGGTATCATGCCCCGCGCCACCTGGGCCAGCGCACACCTGGTGGAGCAAGCGACCACCGGAGGACCGCGCACCTGGATCTTCAACGAGCGCGGGCAGCTCATCCTGGCGAAGCTCTCCCCGCAGGGCTACCAGGAACTCGGCCGCGCCCAGTTGATCGCTCCGACGCGCGGTCAGCTCAACCAGCGGGGCGGGGTGGCGTGGAGCCATCCGGCCTTCGCCTACGGCCACGTCTTCGCCCGCAACGACGAAGAGCTGGTGTGCGTGGACCTGCGGCGCAAATGAGGCAACCGCGTCGAGTAAGTAATGGAGGCGATGAGCGCGCGGCCACATCCATTACTTGAAAGCGGGGAAGTCGAGCACAATCTGCGGCGGCAAGCCCAACTTTAGCGAGGCCCGAAGTGCACACCCGCACCCGTCCAGCATCCGTGTAGGGCACGCTCGCCGCAGCGTGCCGTCGCTTCCACTGTTCATGTCACCCATCGCGGAGCCGACGCCACCTCCCTCGCCGACGGCCCGGAGCGGTGCCCCATACTGGCAACGTCGGCCCTGTGTCGCAGCGCTGTGGCGTACGGTCGACCGGAGGTGGGCCAGTTAACAGTCGCCCCTGGCTCAGTCTCGGAAGAGGCGCGCTGCGAAGTCGCTCAGGGAGCGACGCCATGTCTGCCATTCGTGCGACGTGCCGACGGACTCAAAGAACACGCTCTTCACACCGGACTTCTCCAGAGCGGTGTGCATGGCGTGCGTGCCTTCGCGGAAGCGCGGCTCCATCGTCCCCGCACCGAGCCAGAGCAGCTTGACGCGAGCGTTGAAGGCGGCTGCGTCGCGGAAGGCCCCGTTGTGAGCGGTGGCAGGGTCGAAGGCACCGAACTGCGGCGTGCTCATCGCGCCGATGTAGGCGAAGGCTTCCGGGTGCCCCAGGGCAACCTGCAGCGTCAGTGAAGCGCCCCGAGAGAGGCCCGCGATGGCGCGGTGATTCCGTTCCTTGTGGGTTCGGAACGCGGACTCTATGTACGGCACGAGGTCCTTGAGGAGCATGTCGTCGAACGCGCCGAACTGTGACCTCGGATCTCTAGCTCCCGACTGTGCGGTGGTGCCAGGCATCGGGGGACTGGCATAGGCCGTGTCCATGACCACGATCATCGGCTTCGCCTTGCCCTCCGCGATGAGGTTGTCCAGGATGAAGTTCGCCTTGCCCTGGGAGGACCAGCCGCGCTCGTCCTCTCCCATTCCGTGGAAGAGATAAAGCACCGGATAGCGCTTCTTCGTCTGGGTGTCGTAGTCGGGCGGGGTATAGACGTAGGCCCGCCGCCAGTTGCCGGTGGCTTTGGACTGGTACCACTGCGCCCGGACGGCGCCGTGGGGAACGTCCTTGATGGCGTAGAAGTCGACGCCGGGCTCCGGAATCTCGATTCCGCTCGTAGGCCGGCCCCATCCGAAGTACGTTTCGCTGGACGGATCGTTGGCTGCCACGCCGTCGATCAGCAGCCAGTAGTAGTGAAACCCGGGAACAGTCGGCGCGGTGGTGACGGTCCAGTTCCCCGTCGCATCGCGCACCATATCGAGCGGTCCGGTGCCGAGGCCGTTGTCACTGCCTCCCGGCTGGATCTGCACCTTCTGGGCGGTGGGGGCCGCCACGCGAAAGGTGACGCGACCGTCTGCGTGGACACGCGGATACTCTGCTCCACGGACGTTCGACGAGGCGGGTTGCCCGGCGACCGGAGCGGCAACTTGCGCGTGCGCGACACGATGCACGGGCAGTGCGAACACCATCACCGCAGCTACCGAAGGAACCCACCAGGCCTTCATGCATTCCCTCCTGTGAACGTCGCACACCCACTCTACCGGGCGACAAGGGCTCGCGGCTTTGTGGTGGGACCCTGCAGCGATTCCCGGTGCCACCAATGGAGATCTACCAAACCGCAAAGGCGCAAAGAGCACCGAGATGGGAAAACGAGGGATGGCTCCCGTCTGAGTGATTCAGGTCGCTCCATCCCCTCATCCCCTCGATATCCCCTTGGCGTTCTTTGCGCCTTGGCGGTTTGACTACTGCTTCCGGGCGGTTCTTCAGTCGCGGGGCGGTTCGTGGAGGTGGCCGCTCTGGACGCCGGCGCGCTGGTAGGCGTTGCTGGGGATCTGGGTGGCCAGCTTTCCGCCGCTCACATCGACCAGCGTGCCGGTGATGTAGTCTGCCAGATCGCTAGCCAGGAAACAGATGAGGTTGGCGACCTCGTCCTTCTTCCCCCACCGGCGCAGGGTGAGTGTGTCCAGAAGCTGCTCCTGGCGGTCGCCGGGCTGCTCCGCGAAGTGGTTCATGTCCGTGGGGATCATGCCGGGGGCGTAGCAGTTGACGGTGATGTTCCAAGGTCCCAGTTCGCCGGCCAGCACGCGGGTGAAATAGTGGACTCCCGCCTTGCACGCCGCGTAGGAGGCGCTGCCGAGGCTGGGGATGATGGCGGCGAAGGAGGCGGCGTTGATGATCCGGCCGGAGTGCTGCCGCTTCATCACCGGAATCACTGCCTTCGACATCAGGAAGACGCCCTTGAGGTTGACGTCGTGGCTCAGGTCCCACGCTTCCTCGGTCAGCTCATCCACGTAGCCGCCGCAGAGGACGCCGGCGTTGTTGACAAGGAGGTCGATGCGGCCGTAGGTCTGCACCACGTCATCGACCACGCTCTGGATCGACGCGGAATCGCGAACGTCGCACAGGTAGTGCTTCCCTTCCCAGCCATTCTGCTCCCAGGTGGCGGTGAGGTCGTCCAGATACTCCTGCCGGATATCCGTGACGATGGTCTTCACCCCTTCACGCGCCAGCGTCTCCGCAATGGAACGTCCGATGCCCCGGCCCGCGCCGGTGACGATCCCAACCTTGCCCCGCAAATCGATCAGCATGCCTTCTCGCTCCCCTGCCGGCGTGCTGCGGCTCTTCCGCATCGGCGCCAGGCCTTTGACCGTCCGGCATGATCCACGGCGCGGTCCAGGGGCATGTTATCGCTGCCGGGCGGGCAAGGGGCGCGATGAAGGATTCCAAGGATTAACACGCAAACACACGTGTGCTATCCTGACTCTCAAGCCCGATTCCGTAGGGTAGGGTCGCGTTAAGATTTCGACGGCACCGTGTGAAGCCTACCTTCATCCCAAAGGCCCGCCCTCAACTATGAACACCATGATCGAAGCCGCCTCGCGGCGGGTGCAGCAGCAGGTGGACGCGCTCTACCGGTCGGACTCCCGCCGTGTCCTCGCCACGCTGATCCGGCTGCTGGGTGACTTCGACCTTGCCGAGGACGCGCTGCAAGACGCGTTCGCTGCGGCTTCCGAGCGCTGGCCACGTGATGGCATCCCTGCCAATCCTCGCGCCTGGCTGGTCTCCGCGGGTCGCTTCAAGGCCATTGATGGAATCCGGCGGCGAGCGCGCTTCAACGACTCGCTGGCCGAGATCGCGGAACGCCTCGACCAGGAAGTGGTCGATACCAGTTGGGATGAGGGCCTGGAGGACGGAGTGGCGGACGACCGCCTCCGCCTCATCTTCACCTGCTGCCACCCCGCCATCGCACCGGACGCACGGGTGGCCCTGACCCTCCGCGAAGTGTGCGGCCTCACCACGGAGGAGATCGCCCGCGCCTTCCTGATCGCGCCCACCACGCTGGCGCAACGCATCGTGCGGGCGAAGAACAAGATCCGGGACGCGAAGATCCCCTATCGGGTGCCGTCTCGCGAGGATCTGCCGGACCGCTTGGAAAGCGTGCTGCGCGTGGTCTACCTCGTCTTCAATGAGGGGTACTCGGCCTCGTCGGGGGAGTCGATCACGCGGCACGCTCTTTCCGGAGAAGCGATTCGCTTGGGCCGCTTGCTGGTGGAGTTGCTGCCGGAGCCGGAGGCGGTCGGTCTGCTGGCCCTCATGCTGCTCCACGACTCCCGCCGTGCCGCCCGCACCTCAGATGATGGCGAGTTGATCCTCCTGGAGCACCAGGACCGCTCCCTCTGGACCCGGGAACAGATTGCGGAAGGCGGCGCACTGGTGGAGCAGGCGCTGGCAACGCGTCGGTTCGGGCCGTACACGTTGCAGGCCGCGATCTCCGCCGTCCACGCCGGAGCACCGAGCGCGCAGTCGACCGACTGGAACCAGATCGTGGCGCTGTACGACCTGCTGGCTCAGATGACGCCCTCGCCGATTGTCGAGCTCAACCGGGCCGTAGCGGTGGCGATGCGCGACGGACCCGAAGCAGGCCTGACCCTGATCGACGCTCTCCTGGCCACCGGGGAACTGGACGACTACCACCTTGCCCACTGCGCCCGCGCCGACTTCTGCCGCCGCCTGGGCCGCCGGGAGGAGGCAGCCGCAGCCTATCAGCGCGCGTTACCCCTCGCCCGTCAAGAGCCGGAACGGCGTTTCATTGAAGGGCGTCTGCGGGAGTTGAGTGCCGGGTAGTCGCACGCAGACGGAAACAGAACGCGGATGACGCGGATTCTAGGGTTGCACGCGGATTGGGCAAACGTGAACCACACGAAACCACGCGTCATTCCTCGGATTGGCACCACCGGCTTGGCCGCTAACCCATGGCGTCCGCTGGTATCCCGAGAAGATCCCAGCCATCGTAGCACCGAAGGGAGCTTAACCATCCGTGACCGTAACCCGGTCAGTGAATGAATGGTTACTTGTGCGGTCCGTGGGCGCGGCGGAAGAGACACGCGCTGACCGGCTGTCCCGCAACCAGGTGGCGGTCCACGATCTCTGCGGCGTTCTCGTTCTCAAGGCGTGCGTACCAGACAGCGTCCGGGTAGACGACTACCATAGGGCCGTGCCCGCACTGCCCCAGGCACTCAACCTCAATCAGGTCGACCTGCTTCTTCTTCACATCCGCTTCGTTAAGCGCCGCCTTGAAGGCCTTGCAGACCTTCTTCGCGCCACGCTTCTTGCAGTCGGAGCCGGTGCAAACGAGGAGATGACGCTGCGGGACGGACATGGGGTACTGCTCCCGTTAGCCGCTGGTGGCTTATACCGCAACCGGGACTAACGGCATCAGTGTAAACCCCATCGCGTCGAAGATCAACACCTTGCATCTCGCGATTTAGTTGACCCTAAACTATCTGCACTATACCGCCAGGGATGGGCACCCGTGATGGCAGGCGACCATTGACTCCGCATCGCCTCGCATGGCGGGGGAGCGGAAGCCGCGCCGACGCTGGGCAGCTCGGATCACCCGCCGTGGCTCCATCAACGAGCCCGTGAAACCTGCGCCTGCTTCGGCAAGCCAGGGACGGCTATCCAGGAGATCCTGGCGACCATCCAGGGCCATGTCAGCATTTGCGGCTCGGAGTTGCTGGAGCCGAAGCCGGGAGCTCTCCGGAATGAAGTTGCGCTCACTCGGGCAGAGCCAGTCGAAGAGGTCCGTGACGGCGCATAACAGACGCCAGTGCTGGCCCGCTTCCGACAGCAGGTGGCTCCAATCGAGGTTGCCGCGCGTGCCCCGAATGATGTTGAGGATGTGCGGCCAGTCGCACCGCTTCTCCTGCAGAACGAAGAGCTTCAGCCAGCAGAGATCGGCGGCGGAGACCACCTGCACCTCTTCGCCGGCAAGTCGTCCCGGTGTTGCCCGATCGAACCAGGCGCGATAGACCTCGTCCGTCTTGTTGGCCATCCGCCAGATGAGGTCCACAATCACTTCGTCCTGGCGTGAGCGGAAGATCCATTCTCGGTCGTAAGGCTCTTCGTCGTGGAAGTCGGGGAATCCAGCGGCCGTGAAGGCGGCGGTAGCGAGATCCCGATCTTCCGGCAGGATCAGCAGGTCCAGATCCTTCGTTTCACGCCAGAATCCGGTGTAGTGGTAAAGGGCCAGGCCACCGGCAATAAGGAAGGGCACATTGCTCAGCCGCAACGTGCGAATGGCCGCGCCGAAGTGGTGGTGCTCCCGCTCAGAGAGATTCTCATCTGCGTTGGGGAATGCGGAGGATTCCTGAGCCAACTCCATCCTTCGGGTATCGCCCTGATCATAGATGGAAGTCAAGAAGTCGAAGTCGGTTCCCATATCTGATCGCTACTCCAGCCTCGGTCGTCGGTGACCGATTGCCCCTCTTCTCAAATAGGGGTGATGGGGCTATAACCGGATTCGGTCGATTTCACACTCCCGACTGGGGCAGCGAACCCTCGGCTGATCACATAGGATTGGATCCAGCGGCATCTCCCGAACCGCGACCGTCAGGAAGCGGCTCATCGGATCGGGAGCCCCGCAGCTGCGGCACGGCACCCTCCCTCACGGTCGCGGTTCGGGTTCCGGTGCGACGGCGGCAGGCGGTCGCACCGGAACCCGCTATCAGACGAAGCTCCGGGGGCCGCACGATGGCTAGGGGCGTGAGACCTGCGCTCCGTCGCTGGTGTTGAACAGGTGGAACTGCTCACGCGTGCCCTGGCGGGTCCTGATGCCCAGTAGCCGGCTGTCCGGCGAGAAACCCGCGTTCACCGGTCCTTGGAAGGTGCGGTAGAGGAGCGACCGCCCATCGCTGCCCTGCGTCATCTTGACGCTGAAGGCACCCGAACCCCGGCTATCAGCAGCAACAACGAAGGCGGAACCGGCCGGCTCGAACCCGGCGTCGTACTGACCGGTCACCGTTTCGCGGACGGTGACGCGGCCGGTGGCGCTATTCACCACCTCAATGCGCGTGCGTCCAAAGCGGTCGCTATCGAGGAAGGCGACGGTGGGGGTGAAGAGGTTGACGGCAATGCGGATCACCGAGTCATGGAACTGGCGATAGGTGGTGCGCCCTGCCGCATTGAAGAGGATCACCTGGGTTCGGCTGCCATCCCGGACGGAGAGGACGTTGTTGACGCCGGCAAAGTCAGTGCGGATTTCCGGCCGATCCTGGTAGCGCTGATCCAGCAGGACCGCCCCGGAACGCGGATTGATGAACCGGAACCGGTAGCGGTCGTTGTCCGTCTCCAGGACGTAAAGCCGCCGGTCGAGTGGGTCGAAGCCGACTTGAACGAAGCCCTGGACGTTCAGACGAACCGTTTCCCTCAGATTGTCCTGGCGAAGGACGCGGACGGATCGCCCCTCTTGATAGACGAAGTAACGGTAGTCCGGCGAGACGCCGAAGTTGTCCAGACCCAGGGGGCTGAACCCTTCGGGCAGCTCCGGCCGCAGCAGGTTCGCACTCACCGGTGGACTGACCTGAGTCTGCTGGGCCAACGCTTTTGCCGGTTGGGTCGCCTCGATCATCAAGGCGGCGGTGAAGGCGAGTGATAAGGCGGCGCCGAAGAGGGCGGTCAGGCGTTTCATCGGGGACACTCCTGCGTTTCTTCGGCGGATGCTTCGGCGCGGAGTTCGATCTCCACGGCGGTCGCCGTTAGTTGAATGAGGCTACCGGCGCTGGTGGCGGTGGCGGGTGCCACGCCTCGATCCGGTACTGCTCTATACCCTCCATAAGGCGGCTTCCGCGAGATTGTCAGCCCTGCGGAGCGAAAATCCACCTAAAGATGGATCAAGAACAGCGCAGAACGCAGAATGCCTGCCCGCCATTTGGACAAGCTAGTTGAGCACCACCTCGCTTATCGAGCCGTCGCTGATCAAGCGTTCGCAGCTTGCCGAACTGGCGGCTGAGCTCCGGTCGCGCATCCGGGGGGACGTTCGCTTCGACGACACCTCGCGGCTGCTCTATGCGTCGGACGCCAGCATCTACCAGATGATCCCCTCCGGCGTAGTGATTCCACGAGACGCCGAAGACGTGGCGGCCATCGTCGCGATCTGCGCTGAGCGGAGGGTGCCTCTGCTCTCTCGGGGTGCAGGCACCAGCCTCGCGGGTCAGACCACCACCACCGGCGTGGTGATGGACTACTCGCCGCACTTGAACCGCGTGCTCGCCGTCGACCCCGCCGCCCACACCGCGCGGGTGCAGCCGGGCGTGGTGCTTGACGAGCTGAACCAGCAGCTCAAGCCGCACGGCCTCTGGTTCGCGCCGGATGTTGCGACCAGCAACCGCGCCACCCTGGGCGGGATGATGGGCAATAACTCCTGCGGAGCGCGGTCGATCAAATATGGGAAGACGATCGACCACGTCCTCGAACAGCAGGTGGTCCTGGCGGACGGCTCCCTGGCGCGCTTCCACTTGCTCTCGGAGGCGGAGTGGGGCGTTGCCGGCGGTCGCCCGGGCCACGAGGGCCACATCTACCGAGAGACCCAGCGCCTCCTGCGCGATCACGCCAAAGAAATCGAGCATCGCTTCCCACGCATCTTGCGCCGCGTGGGTGGCTACAACCTCGACGCCTTCACTCGGCACGGCAGCCGGAACCTTGCGCATCTATCCGTCGGGTCGGTGGGCACGCTCGTCGCCGTGACGGAGGCGACACTTCGCGGACCTTCTGGAAGCACTGGACGCGGTGCCGCTCCTTCTGGCTCACGCACCCGCGGCCGTGGAACTGGTCGACCGCATCATCCTCGACCTCACCCGGGGAAACCGCGACCTCGCCCGGGCGCGCGGATTCCTCGACGGCGATCCCGACGCGATCCTGGTAACGGAGTTCCACGCGGAGAGCGAGGCGGAGCTGCGGGATCGTCTCCGCGCTCTCGCCTCCGAGTTGGAGCGAGCGGGGGTGGGCTACGGACACCTGCCAAGGGTCACGGCGGGCGAGAAGAAGCAGGTGTGGGACATCCGAAAGGGCGGACTCGGCCTGCTGATGGGCATGAAGGGCGCTGCCAAGCCGGTGGGCTTCGTCGAGGACACGGCGGTGCCGGTGGAGCACCTCTCCGCCTTCATGCGTCGCTTCCGCCACATCCTTTCGGGGTTCGGGCACGAGGCGTGCTACTACGGGCACGCCAGCGTTGGCTGCCTGCACGTCCGCCCGATCATGAACCTCAAGTCGGAATCGGACCGCCGCCATCTGCGCGAGATCTCATCCGCCGTGGCCGACCTGGTGGCCGAGTACGGCGGCGCGATGAGTGCGGAGCACGGCGATGGGCTGGCCCGCTCTGAGTGGCAGGAGCGGATGTTCGGTCCAGTCCTCTACGGGGCGTTCCGCGAGCTGAAGCAAGCGTTCGACCCACACGGGATAAGGCAACGTGCCTGGACCTCAGGTCTAGCGACGGGTGTGATTACCCGGTACGGTCGCAGCCAGAGACCCATGTCTCAGCCGAGGTTCGGCCAGCAGGGTTCGCGCCTGGGAGCAACTGATCCGGCGTACCAGGATTCGCACTCATGTGGCAGAGGCCGTGCGACGGCCAAGGCGTTGATTCCCTGGACCCTCGCAGGGCCACGCGAGGCAGTCACTCACGCGCAGAGATTGCCTCGGCAAGGGTGACGGACAGTACCGCGGAACGTGAATCGTGTGCATCGCCCAGTACGCCAAGCGCCGGCGCCCACACCGCCGTCATCCCGGCAGTACCAGTCCAGGGGCGAGGGAGTGTTGCCCTCCGGGAACCCATTTGAACCCGGACCGCGCGTGCTCACCGGCTCTGCGGCAGGAGGTGTGATTACGCGGTACGGTAGCAGCCACAAACCAGAGTCCCACCCGAGGTTCAGGTAGCCAGGGTTCTCGCCTGGGAACCTGGAACGACCGTTACACCGCACCAGGGAATCGCATCTCTAGCGACGGATAGGTCGATGCGTAGGGCGTAGCGATTGCCTTATCAGGGAACTGCAACCCTTGGTGGGGCCCTCGGCGGCTTCGGTTCGATGCTGTCCTCTGCGATGTGCTCCCAGGGCGTTGCCCTGGGCTAGCCCCCAATGCTGCAATCCTGGGGGCCCATTCGTGAGGCGGCAGGAAGCACTGGGACGCGGAGCACCTCTTGACAGCGGCATTTCCCCAGCATTCGGGGGCAGGGGGCCAACCGTATGGTGTGGAACCGCTTATCGCCAAACCGAATCAGCCCCGCCCTATACTCCGCTTACCGGGAATGGCTGCCGTTCGGTAGGTCCGCCGCGGGGAAGCCGGTCCAGGCTGCGCCGGTGCATTGGGTGAGGAAGAGAACGACCATGAGAATGCGATCACGACTGGCGGCCGGTTTGCTCGGCGCTCTCGCCCTGACGGGCATCCTTGCTGCGCGGTCGTCCGGCGCGCAGGCGGGGAAGACAGAGGTCCTCTTCAATGGGAAGGATCTCAAGGGGTGGTACACCTTCACACAGGAGCACGGGAAGAACTCCGACCCCCTGGGCATCTTCAAGGTGGAGGACGGCGTCCTCCGCGTCAGCGGGGAGAAGTTCGGCTACCTCAGCACGGAGAAGGATTACCAGGACTTCCGGCTGCGGGTCGACTACAAGTGGGGCGAGAAGAAGTGGCCGCCTCGCGAGAACGTGGTGCGCGATGCGGGCCTCCTCTACCACGTCAACGGCCCGGACATGGTCTGGGCGAACTGCCTGGAGCTGCAGATCCAGGAGCGCGACACCGGCGACATGTTCCTCATCCCCGGTGCCGGCGAGACGCCTTCGGTGGAAGTCATCGGGCGGAAGTACGGCGGCGGGAACGGTTACGTCCGGGTCCAGAAGTGGAAGGACTACGAGAAGCCCCACGGGCAGTGGAACACCGTGATGGTGGTGGCCCGCGGTGACCGCTTCGAGCACTGGGTCAACGGGCAGATCAACCTGGTCGGCAAGCGCTCCAGCCTCTACCACGGCCGGATCAACCTGCAGTCGGAGGGCGCGGAGATCTTCTACCGGAACGTGGTGCTGGAGCACCTGGAGTAGGGTTCAAGGGCGCTTGGGATTTGATTTGTGTAGGAGTCGCGGGAGACGGGTACCGCATGAGAGACCTCGCTCCATTGCGAGCGACTCTGTAGGATCCTGACACAGGGAGCCTGAGACCATGAGCCTGACCCCCGACCCCTCCATGCAAGCGTTTCTGCCGGTGCTCTTCCTGACCGGCCTCTGCCTATTCTCAATGGCCCGGAAGCGGGGCCGATAGCGCCGATAACAGGCGGTTTCATCCGGTGTGCAGCTTGCTGCGTGGCAACTCAGAGCCCCACGCTCCGCAGATCGCTCTGCGCGGCGGCCAGCGCATCCGGCCCGCCGCCCTTCCGCACCAGATCCAGCACGTCTCGTGCCTGACGGTCCTCCTGGCGGGCGAGGTGCAGCGCCGCCAGAGAGGTGAGCAGTGGGCGTGGCGTGCGTTCATCGAGCTTGGTCGGTAGGTGGCCTTGGAGAAGTTGTGCGGCCTCCGTTGTGCGGCCCAACTGAACGGCGACCATGGCTGCGGACCACGCTGCCCGGTGATAGCTGGAATCTCGACGGAGTGCTTCGCGGTAGGCTGCGAGCGCAGGCTGGGGCTGACCCAGCTGCAGGTGCAGGATAGAGCCGAGGTTGTAGGGCGCGACAGGGTCGTTGGGGATGGCGGCCGTTGCTTCGCGGAAGGCCTTGGCGGCGGCCGGGTATTGTTGCATCCCAAAGAACGCCTGCCCTCGAAGCGCGGGAAGCGTCGGGTAGCCGGGCGATGCGGCTTCGGCCCTGTCGGCGTAGCTGAGGGCCAGGTCGAAGCGGTCGGCGGCGTAGGCGGCGCGGCTGAGCCGGGCGTATTCCACGTGCGCCAGACTCTCGGAGCGCACGCCCCACCAATCGCCGAGCGCTGCGACCAGTCCAAGGCTTACTGCGATGGCCGCAACCACCCGCTGTGGGTCGACCGACCGCCGCGAAGCGCGGAGCGGCAATAGGCTCGCAGCACCAGCTCCGCCCAGCGCTGCTAGGAGAGGGAGCAGAGGCATTCGGAGCCGGCCGCTGGCGTAGTAGAGGGCAATCGCGAGCGCCAGCGTGCCCGCAGCGCACCAGACCAGCGCCGCACTGCCACGGCGTCTCTTCGGAGTCCGAGGCAGGGCGAACAGCGAGAGCAACGCCAACGGCAGCACCCACCCGAAGGTCACCGGGAGGCGCGAGAGAATAGGCGAGAGGCTGCGCTGGACCTCATACACCTCCACGTTGTAGATCTCCCGGTCGCTGGCCAGGTAGACCAGCTTTCGGAGCATCAGCGCCCCCCAGCGCGAAGGTGCTTCCCGGATCTCCCGCAGCGCCTTGCCGGTCCAGTAAGAATTGATAGCGGCGAAGGTGCCTTGCGACGCGGCAACCGCCTCTCCCCGTGCCACGGCTTCGCGGAACCCCTGCTCGGCGAGGGCGCGGGTGGGGTTGCCGGTCTCGGAGTTGGCGAAGCGGGTCTGGAGCAGGTAGCGGCCATTCGCTCCCAGGCGGTTCGCCTCGTACAGGTTGTAGCCGCCCTGCCACGGGAGGATCATCCCTTCGCGACCCACCATCTGGTTGCGGACGAACACCGCCCCAAAGGCCAGCGCAGGTGCCAACGAGAAGGCCAACGCCAGTCGAAGCCCCTGCCCCCGTTTGGCGCGGCCCATAGAACTGCGTGTGCCGTTGCCTCGAGCGAGCAGAAGGCTTGCCGTCAGCACCGGCAGGAGCACGGTAATGGTGGGGCGGAGCAGCCATGCGAGAGCGGCGAGGGCCCCCGCCGCCAGCGCCCATTGCAGTCGCGTGGAAGCACCCCGCGCAGTCCTCTCGCGCACCACGGCCCAGACCGTCGCAGTCACCATAAGCGTGAATGGGAAGTCGAGGAGCAGGCTTCCTTCCAGGCGGATCAGCGGCCCATTCAGCGCCAGCAGTCCCGCCGCCACGTGACCGGCCGCCACGCCTCGTCGTGGACCGGCGAGACGGCGGGAGAGGTCGAAGGTCAGCGCCACCAGCGCCGTACCGCCCAGGTGCTGGAGCAGGCGCGTCCAGAAGGGCCACGCGTCGCCCGCCACCGCGATGACCCCGCTCAGGAAGAGCGGGTAGAGCGGCGCCTTGAAGAGTGGCTCCGGGCCGAATCCGCGCCCGGAGAGCAGACCCTCGGCCGCGAT
This sequence comes from Actinomycetes bacterium, assembly GCA_031426395.1. Taxonomy (GTDB): domain Bacteria; phylum Armatimonadota; class SYMT01; order SYMT01; family SYMT01; genus JANPLG01. The sequence goes on along the minus strand of JANPLG010000585.1, from coordinate 8,610 downwards.
CTGCATCTCCCGCTCATCCAGCGACGGATGCCAGAAGAGGACGGAACTCTGGCTCGCTTCCCACAGGTAGGCGAGGCGAACCAGGAGCGCGATCGCCACCCAGATCAGGGCGGCGGTGCGGGGGTTGCGTAGCTCTTGAAGACGGGCGGGGGAAGGGAGCACGCCCGAAGTATCGGTTTGCCGCTTCCTGCTGCTGAGGGGCTAATGCGTGTGGATGGAAAGCTGCATCAGATCGTCACGGATGGGAGAACGGGAGTCATCCGTGATGGTGCCACCGCGATGCTGGTTCTTCAGTCTGGCTCCGTGACGACCTTGAGTCCCGGTACGCCCAGGTAATCGGTGGCGTTGTGGGTCACCAGTGGCGCATCCAGATAGATCGCGGTTGCTGCAACCCAGGCATCCTGCCGCTCGATCGATCGTCCGCTTCGCCGAGCCGCAGCCCGCAGTTGAGCCCAGATCTCGCACACAGGGAAGCTCGGATACTCAACGGGATGCCGCCGGATGAACCGCTCCAACTCCAGCCGTCGAACCGTACCCCAGTTCCGGTGTTCGGCCCCGTAGAGCATCTCGCCCACAGCAGCGAAGGGGATGACCAGCGTCCGCCCCTGAATCAGGTGAGCATATCGTGCGCCACGGATTGGATCGCGATTGAAGAGAAAGGAGAGGACATCCGTGTCAGCGACGAGGATAGCGGGCTGAACGGGCTCGCTCACGCTGCGTGACTCGTCGCGAAATCTTTCTCGAGGGCCAGACTTCGGCGGCGTTCCTCGTCACGCTCCCGGAGTAGCTCGTTCATTTCAGCGAGTTCATCTGGCCTGCCCGGGCCTGCTTCCCGCAGCCACGCGTCGTAGTCAAAAGGCGTTCCCGCAGACAGGAGACGTGCCCGCTCCTCGGGTGTTGCTCGCAGTTGAGCAATCAGCCTCTCGAAACGCTCAAGCTCTGTTTCCGCTGGTTCGTCCACGACCTTGCCCCCTGATGAATCTACTCTACACAGGTTTCCAATGTCATTCGGATGAGGCCCGTTGGATTGCCAGGACAGGTCCTGCCTTGGGAGTGATCCGCCCTAGACCTCCAGCAGTTCGGCTTCCTTCGTCTTCTGGACGTTGTCCAGCTCCGCGATGTGACGGTCCGTGACCTTCTGGATGTCGACTTCGGAGCGCTTCTCGTCGTCCTCGCCGATGTCGCCGGCCTTCTTGAGGGCGCGGATGTCCTCGATGACATCGCGGCGGATATTGCGGACGGCGACCTTCCCCTCTTCAATGCGCCGGTGGGTCTGCTTGATTAGCCCCTTGCGCGTCTCTTCCGTCAGCGATGGGATAATGAGGCGGACCACGATGCCATCGCTGCTGGGCGAGAGGCCCAGGTCGCTCTTCATGATGGCGCGCTCGATGGCCGGGAGCGTCGACTTGTCCCACGGGGAGATGACGAGCATGCGCGGCTCTGGCGCCGTCACCGTGGCGACCTGCGGGAGCGGCATGCGGCTGCCGTAGTACTCCACTTCCACGCGCTCCACCAACTGCGGGTTGGCGCGTCCGGTGCGGATGGTCTGAAGGTCGTGCCGCGTGGACTCGATCGACTTCTTCATCCGGGTCTCCGCATCCTGGAGCAGTTCCTTGAGGAGGGATAGGTCAGCCATGGTTCAGGTCCTCTGCGGGAAGTCAAAAGTCAATGGTCAAAAGCTAAAGGGCAACGACAATCACCCGCCGACGAGCGTGCCCACCGGCTCGCCAAGCATGACGCGCCGGATGTTGCCGGGCTGGTTGAGGTCAAAGACAACGATCGGGATCTTGTTCTCCATGCTCAGGGAGAACGCGGTCAGGTCCATGACCTTCAGGCGCTGCTGGAAGGCGTCCTCGTGGCTGAGCGTCTCGAAGCGGACGGCATCGGGGTGCTTCTTGGGGTCGCGGTCGTAGATGCCGTCGATGTTCGTCGCCTTCAGGATCACCTGGGCGCGGATCTCGGTGGCCCGTAGGGCGGCGGCGGTGTCGGTGGTGAAATAGGGGTTGCCCGTTCCGGCGCCGAAGATCACCACGCGGCGCTTCTCCAGGTGGCGGATGGCGCGGCGGCGGATGAACGGCTCCGCGACGGCGGTCATGGCGAGGCCGGTCTGCGTACGGACCTCTACGCCCATCTTCTCCAGCGCGTCCTGCAGCGCGAGGCAGTTGATCACGGTAGCGAGCATGCCCATGTGGTCCGCGGTGGTGCGCTCGATGCCGGCCTGGCTGGCGAGCTCGCCGCGGATCATATTGCCGCCGCCGACAACCACCGCCAGTTCCGCGCCCAGTTCAAGAACCGCGCGCACTTCCCCGGCAATGCGGCGGATGGTCGGCGGGTCGATGCCGAAGCCCTGGCCGCCGGCGAACGCTTCGCCGCTGAGCTTCAGGAGGGCGCGCTTCCAGCGAAGCGGTTCCGACGAACCATCAACAGGGGATGGGGGGTTGGATTCACTCTCGCTCAATCTACGCGCCTCCGGGCCAGGACCTTGCGGCCGGCCTCTGCCGATCAGTCACAGAGAAGCCAGGCAACTCCCGGGAACTGGTCCCGGAGGTCGCCTGGCTTAGTTGTAGTCCGAAGCTAGGCCTCTTCGCCGACCTTGAAGCGGACGAAGCGGCGAATCTGGACGTTCTCGCCGATCTTGGCGCGCAGATCCTGGACCAGGTCCTCGACCTTGCGCTTCGGCTCACGCATGTAGCCCTGCGTGGTCAAGCAGTTCTCTTCCTTGAACTTCTTGACGCGGCCTTCCACGATCTTGGTGAGCGCAGCTTCCGGGCGGCCTTCATTGCGCGCCAGGTTGGCGGCAATCTCGGCTTCGCGGTCAACGATCTCCTGGGGGATGTCTTCGGGCCGCAGGTAGAGCGGGTTGGAGAAGGCGACCTGCATCGCCAGCTCCCGCGCCAGGGACTGGAACTCCTCGTTGCGGGCCACGAAGTCCGTCTCGCAGCTCAGCTCCACCATCACGCCGATCTTGCCGCCGAGGTGGAGGTACTGCCCCACGTAGCCCTCAGTGGAGGCGCGCGCCTCCCGCTTGGCGGCGGAGGAGATGCCCTTCTCCCGCAGCCACTGGATAGCCTTGTCTTCGTTGCCCTCGGCCTCGTTGAGGGCCTTCTTACAGTCCATCATTCCGGCGCCGGTCTTCTCGCGCAGCGCCATCACGGACTTTGCACTAATCTCCGCCATGGTTCACTCCTAGCAGGACTGGGTCCTGATACGAATTCTGAAAACCGCAAATCGCGGTCGCACCCACCTCTCCTTCCCCGTGAGGGGTGCCGGGAGGCGGGAGAGATGGGTGCCGAACTTCTAGAGTAGAAGCTACCGCTCGCCTTCCGGCTCGGCCACGGGGGCCGAATCTTCTTTGGTGCTCAGGGAGAAATCGACTGCCGCCTCGGCGTCAATGTCGCCCTCGGCGTCAGGGGCGTCCCCGAGGTACTCGAGCGACTCCTGGTCTACCGCTTCTTCCTCGGGCGACCACAGCTCACCGGTGACCTCGACCAGCGCATCGGCGATGCGGGAGGTCATCAGCTCGATGGCGCGGATCGCGTCGTCGTTGCCGGGGATGACGAAGTCCACTTCATCCGGATCGCAATTAGTATCGACCACAGCAACGACCGGGATGCCAAGCTTGCGGGCTTCCTTAACGGCGATGCGCTCTTCCTTGGTGTCCACCACGAAGAGAGCGTCCGGGAGGCCGCGCATGTCCTTCATGCCGCCCAGGAAGCGCTCCAGCTTGTCCTTCTCTTCCATGAGAGTGAGCTGTTCCTTCTTGACGAAGCGCTCCAGGGTGCCGTCCGCCTGCCATCGCTCCAGTTCCTTGAGGCGCTGGATGCGGCCGGTGATGGTGGTGAAATTCGTGAGCATGCCGCCCAGCCAGCGCTGGTTGACGAAGTACATCCCGCAGCGCTTGGCGGCGATGCGGATGGGCTCCTGCGCCTGCTTCTTGGTGCCGACGAAGAGCACGTTGCCGCGGTTCTCCGCGATGTTCTTGAGGAACTCGGCGGCCTCATCGAAGAGGTTGACCGTCTGGTGAAGGTCGATGATGTAGACGCTGTTGCGGGATCCGTAGATGTACCGCTTCATTTTGGGATTCCACCGGCGCGTGTGGTGTCCAAAGTGGACGCCCGCTTCCAGCAGTTCCTTCATCTGAACGCTAGCCAAGGTTCTAACTCCTGGGTTTACGGCCAGCCCGTATGGGTGGCCCGTCCCGCTCTTTCATCCGCCCCCGCTACCCGTCTCGCCGCATGGCGAGGGTAAGAGCACCGGCGGGGATCGTCCGGAGCGGTGAGAAGTGCCGTCCGCGTGGGCGGGTGGGTGAGAGGCGGGAGCCTCTTGACAACCGGTCCAAGCGAACGCGGCATCTTACCACGCGCCGAATGCAAAATTCAAAATTCAATATTCAGGGCTTCGTAAGGAGTGGGAGCTCAGGGCGATGGATCTGCCCTCGGGCATTTGTTGTGCAGAGTGGGCGTGAGTGTGATGGCGCTCAATAGGTAGTTCTGGGATGTAAAGGAGGCTCCGCACACGGACAACCCCGTCATCCTCGCCCGGCAACTCCGCTGCGAAGCGGCCTATCCTATGCGGGGGTCCAGCCACGCCCGTCTGGCACCGTGGAATCTGGACCAAACAGCGGGTGACGATGGTTGCGGAAGCGAGAGGGGAAACCTCGGGGCGAGGGAATGCCCCCCATTGCCAACCTGGAATGCCTACTGAACGCGATTACACCCGGTGGCGTGCGGAGGTTCCGCTTCTGGCGGCGGCAAACGGAACGGCGCTTGCTGGCCGCGATGATTGGAGAACGTATCACCGTGCCGACGTCTGACCGAACCCTGGATCTCTTCACCCTTGGGGAGACGATGATCCGCTTCACGCCGAAGGGATACTCACGTCTGGAGGAGGCCGGCGAAGTCGAGATGCGGAGCGGCGGCAGTGAGTCGAACGTCGCCGTGGGCCTGGCTCGGCTGGGGTTGACCACCGCTTGGGCAAGCAAGCTGCCCGAGGGGCCGCTGGGCGAGTTCGTCCTGCGCCGGATCCGGGGCTTCGGTGTGGATGTCAGCCAAGTCCGGCGGACGTCCCGTGGGAGGATGGGCCTCTACTTCATCGAGCCGGGTGCCGCGCCTCGCTCCGGCAGCGTGCTCTACGACCGCGCCGATTCCGCAGCAAGCACTATGTCGCCGGATGAGTTCGACTGGACCGTGCTCGACCGTTGCCGGCACGTGCATCTCACCGGAATCACGCCCGCCCTGAGCGACTCCGCCTCGGCCACCGCCATCGTCGCCATGACCGAAGCCCGCGCCCGGGGCTGCACCACCTCCTTCGACGTCAACTACCGCGCCCGCCTCTGGTCACCGGGCGCCGCGAGGGAGCGGCTGCAGCCCCTGATGGCGGGCGTTGACCTAATCATCTGTCCCGTCATCGATGCCCGCGTGGTGTTCGGCATCGACGGGACGCCGGAGGAGCAGGCGATGGCCCTGGCAGAGGCAACGGGTGCCCGCATGGTCGCCATGACCCTGACCGCTGGGGGTGCAGTCCTTTGGGATGGCACCGCGCTCACCCGTGAGGAGCCGCTTCCCGTCCTGGCGGTGGACCGTGTCGGTGCCGGAGACGCCTTCGATGTGGGCCTGCTCTGGGGGTTCCTCCGGGGCGAGGCTCCCCGCGGCCTGCGATACGGAGTTGCGCTCGCCGCGCTCAAGCACACCATTCCGGGCGATGAGTTGGTTTCGTCCCTGGAGGAGGTCGAGTCGCTCCTGGAGCGCGGGCACCGGGACATCCAGCGCTAGCGCCATGACGGAATTGTCAATTTGCAATTGACAGTTTTCAATTTTCAATTGCCTTCGCACCGGGTTCCGCAGGAGAGCAAGGCCCCCGCCGATCCGCAATGGAAGGGCTTGGGCGGCCAAACAATCCCGTCCATCCCTGGCCGGTAACGCCGCGACAGGAACTTCGCTAAAAACTCGCGGCGTATGAATAGTGGCGCGGGGGGTGCGGGCCTGCAAGGCACCCAAGCGTCACACACGCCGTCCACTTACGCTGCTCAGGCATTCATCCCGTATTCAACCGGCAGTCTGCGCGGCCACCGGAGGGCGGCTCGCTTCCTTTCTCATCCTGTTTTCACCGCCGCCGCACCCGCGCGTGGTGGAGGACTAATCTTCCATGGCCGATGCTATCCGCGTGGAAGGTCTTACCAAGAAGTTCTTCCAGAAGGGCGAAGTAATTGCCGTTGACCGCCTCACATTGAAGGTGGAAGAGGGCGAAATCTTCGGCTTCCTGGGACCGAACGGCGCGGGTAAGACCACCACCATCAAGATGCTCCTGGGGCTCATCTTCCCGGACGAGGGCACCGCCGAGGTGCTCGGGCACCCGGCAGGGGACATCGAGATGCGGCGTCTGGTGAGCTACTTGCCGGAGAACCCGTACTTCTACGATCACCTCACCGGCGGGGAACTGCTCGACTTCTACGGCCGGCTCTTCAACCTGGATGCCAGGGTCCGGACCAAGCGGGTCGATGAGCTGATGACCCTGGTCGGCCTCCGCAACGACAAGGCGAAGCAGCTAAAGCAGTACTCCAAGGGAATGATGCAGCGCATCGGGATTGCCCAGGCGCTGATCAACGATCCCAAGGTGCTGATCTTCGACGAGCCGACCTCCGGCCTCGACCCGGTGGCGCACATCGAGATCCGCAACCTGATCGAGTCGCTGCGGGAGCAGGGGAAGACGGTCTTCCTCTCCAGCCATCAGCTCTCCGACGTGGAGCTGGTCTGCGACCGCATCAGCATCATGAACTATGGCAAGCTGGTGAAGATGGGCCGTGTGGATGAGCTCCTGGCCGAGGGCCGCACTGAGATCACCGCCGTCAACGTCTCCGCAGAGGCGGCCGGCAAGATCCGCGCCATCGCGGGCAACGAGGTGAGCGAGAATGGCCGCTTCGTCGCCATCTGCCCCAACGAGCAGGTGGTGGGGGATGTGGTGGACCTGATCCGCGGCGGCAAGGGGACCTTGATCTCCGTCATCCCGCTGAAGCGGACGCTGGAGCAGATCTTCGTGGAGACCATCGGTGCCGCCGGGCAGCCGGGCCGCCGCATCGGGACGATGAACGAACTGACGAAGGGGAACGCCAAGTGAGAACCGCCTGGGTCATCGCCCGAAACACCTTTGGGGACGCGCTCCGCAAGCGCATCCTCCTGATCTTCCTCCTGCTCTCCTTCGTGATGCTGGTGCTGGCGCTGGCGCTGAACTACTTCACGGCCCGCGAGCAGGGGTACATCTTCAAGTCGACCGGTCTGATGATCGTGCTGATCTTCGGCGCGCTCATCTCCATCACCACGGCTGTCTTCCTGATCCCCAACGAGATGGAGCGTAGGACGATCTATTCCGTCCTATCCAAACCGATCCAGCGCTGGGAGTTCTTCCTCGGCAAGTTCCTGGGCGGCGCGCTGACCGTTGGGTTCATGGTCGGCCTCATGAGCTTCGCGCTGATGCTGGTGCTGACCGTACTGGCCATCAAACCACCCACCAGTTCCGTGGACATGAACCAGACGCAGGCGGCGTTCAACGCCGCGGACTGGCTGGCGAGGGCGGGCAAGGACATCCTGTTGGTGCTCCGGGGGACGCTGGTCATCTACTTCCAGTTGGTGATTGTGACGGCTATCGCCACCACGCTCTCCCTCTTCCTGACGCCGACAGTCAACTTCTCCATGACCGCGTTCATCTGGATCGTGGGGAGCCTCCAATTCATCGTCGCCGCGCTGGCCAACCGGAACAAGGAGAGCTTTGTTCTGATTCCGTGGCTGGCCAAGGGCTTCTACTACCTGCTGCCTCACTTCCATGACTTCAACATCATGGGGAGCATCATCTCCCCGCAGGTTGAGGTGAAGGTGAACCACTGGCAGTACGCGGCCACCGTCAGCGCGTATGGCGTAGCCTACGCAGGGCTCTGGCTGCTGGTCGGGATCATGGTGTTCGACCGCAAGGAGGTCTGACGTGAGGACCTATCCGCATCACAAGAAGGTCTGGGCGCTCTTCGCCGGCATCTTCGTCGGAACGGCGATCCTCAGCGAGGTCATCACCCCGCAACAGGACGAGTACCGGAGGGCGGCGCTTGCCTTCAGCTCGGCAGATTACAAGGACGAGTCAGGTCGGGAAACTTGGCTGGCCAACACCAGCTTCCAGACGCTGATGCCCACCGTTCTTGGCTTCCGAGAAGTGCTAGCGTCCATCATGTGGGTCCAGGCGGACGACTTCTTCCACCGGGGGGAGTACAAGCCGATTCTGCGCATGATCAAGCAGATCACCGCCATCGATCCCCACCAGATCGACGTGTACGCCACGGGCGCATGGCACATGGCGTACAATTTCATGGATAAGCGCCTCATCCCAGACGGCGTGGACTTCCTGGCCGAAGGCAGCAAGAAGAACGACAGTATCTACGACCTGTACTTCGAGTTGGGGTACATGCACTACGACAAGACCAAGAACTATCCGGAAGCGATCAACGCCTACCGAGAGGGTTCTTTGCGAGGCACCACCGCAGGTGACAAGGTGCCGCCCTCGTACGTCCGACATCAGCTTGCGCACGCCATTGAGAAGTCCGGAGACGTCGATGCCGCTGTGGTCCAGTGG
>JANPLG010000584.1:0-8363 GCA_031426395.1 Actinomycetes bacterium | reverse complement strand
AGGATTTGCGAAGCGTAGCGTTCGGTAAGCAGTTGCATCGGGGCCACCAACCACGAAGCCAAGAGGAGAGGCTCGCGGGTAACCTTCTCCTCGGCGCAGCCGAACCCCTTATGGTTCTGGCTCCGCCAGGTTAGGATTAGGGAGCAGTTGCTTGCTCCCGTCGACTTCTACCATCCCCCTTCGTCCTTAACCGACCCCCACGAATGTTCACCGGCATCATCGAACACGCAGGCACTGTGCGCGAAATCCAGGTCACTCCCAGTGGCGCTCGGCTGGTGCTGGACGCCGGGCCGGTGGCGGCGGAGGCTCGCCTGGGCGACAGCGTGGCGGTCAACGGAACGTGCCTGACCGTGGTGGAGCAGACCGCCGGAACGCTCGCCTTTGACGCCGTCAATGAGACGCTCCGGCGCACCAGCCTGGGAGCGCTGACCGAGGGCAGCCGCGTCAACTTGGAGCGACCGATGCGCCTCGGCGGTCGGCTGGACGGCCACATCGTGCAGGGGCATGTGGACGGAACCGGCACCCTGCTCGCCGGCACACGCGAGGGCGATTCGTTCCGGCTGCGGTTCGCGGCGGCGCCGGAACTGCTGCGCTACGTAGTGGAGAAAGGCTCCATCGCCATTGACGGCATCAGCCTCACCGTCGCGGCGCTGAGCGCGGACGATGATCCGGCCGGTGCCTGGTTTGAGGTAGTCATCATCCCGCATACCTGGTCGGTCACCAATCTCGGGCAGAAATCCGCCGGCGATCTGGTTAATCTGGAGGTAGACGTACTCGCGAAGTATGTCGAACGGCTTCTCGGCAAAGGCCATTCGAGAGCCGAGGCCCCAGGTTCCTGACTGCAGCTTTGCACTTCATGAGGCCAAGATGGCGTTTTGTACGGTAGAGGAAGCGATCCAGGAGATCCGCGCCGGCAAGATGCTGGTGGTGGTGGACAGCGAGGACCGCGAGAACGAAGGCGACGTGGTGATGGCGGCGGAGCTCATCACCCCAGAAGCGATCAACTTCATGGAGACGCACGCCCGAGGCTGGGTGTGCGTCCCGATGGAAGGTGAGCGCCTGGACCAACTCGGCCTGCCGCCGATGGTGGAGCGCAACACCGCCCGGCTGGGGACGGCCTACGCGGTCACGGTCGATGCCCGGCACGGGACCACCACGGGGATCTCCGCTAAGGAGCAATCGCACACTATCCGCGTGCTCACCGATCCCCGGACACAGCCCTCCGACCTGCTTCGTCCCGGCCACGTGCATCCGCTGCGGGCTGCAACCGCTGGCGTCCTGCTCCGCGCCGGGCATACCGAGGCGGCCATTGATCTGGCGCGGCTCGCAGGACTCAATCCGGCCGGCGTGATCTGCGAGATCAAGAAGTCGGACGGCGAGATGGCGCGGGTGCCGGACCTGCTGGAGTTCTGTGCCCAGCACGGGCTGAAGATGCTCGCCATCACCGACCTGATTACGTATCGTCGCCGCAATGAGCGGCTAGTCAGCCGCGCCTCCTCGTGCCGGATGCCAACGGCCTACGGTGAGTTCACGGCCCACGCCTACGAGAGCACGGTCGACAACAAGCCCTACCTCGCGCTGACGATGGGTGAGGTGAACCCGGAAGAACCGGTGCTGGTGCGGGTGCACAGCGGCTGCGTCACCGGCGATATCCTCCATTCCATCCGCTGCGAATGCGGGAATCAACTCCACGCCGCCCTGGAGCGGATACAACGGGAAGGGCACGGCGTCTTGCTCTACCTGCAAGGCGACGAGGGTCGCGGGATTGGCCTGACGAACAAGATCCGGGCGTATGCGCTGCAGGACCAGGGGTTCGACACGGTGGAAGCCAACCAGCACCTCGGGTTTGCGGCGGATATGCGGGACTACGGCATCGGGGCGCAGATCCTCTACGACCTGGGCGTACGGCGCATGCGCCTGATGACGAACAACCCCAAGAAGCGCGCCGCGCTCCACGGGTATGGTCTCTCCGTGACGGAGATCGTCCCACTGGTGGTTGGGGTCAACGGTGAAAACCGCCAGTACATGCGGACGAAGCGAGAGAAGATGGGCCACCTCCTGCCCGAGGAACTATTGGTCGGCACTGATGGGGATGTCAGCGGCTAGGCAGGGTGGGCCGCTAAGGCGGATTGGTTTGCAACGTGGAAAGCAAGGGCTATGGCTAACGTGATCCGAGGGCAACTGAGCGCGGCAGGGATGCGGTTCGGGGTGGTCGTGGGGCGGTTCAACGAACTGATGACGGAGCAGCTCCTGCGCGGCGCGGAGGATGCGGTCATCCGCCACGGCGGGGATGCCGTTGCCATCGACGTGGCATGGGTCCCCGGCTCCTTCGAGATCCCCGTGGTGGCGCAAGCCATGGCGCGCAGCGGCCGCTACGATGCCATCATCTGCCTCGGTGCGCTGATCCGCGGCGCGACGCCCCACTTCGATCACCTGTCGTCGTCAGTGACCTCTGCGCTTCAGGGGCTGGCCGTGGAGCACGTCCTGCCCGTGGTCAACGGCGTGCTGACCACGGAAACGATTGAGCAGGCGCTAGAACGCTCCGGCTCCAAGGCTGGCAACAAAGGCTTTGAAGCAGGCGTCACGGCCATCGAGATGGTCTCCGTGCTGCGGCAGCTACAGCAGTAGCTCGCGGGTCTACGGCTGCCCCTTCGGATTGCGAGGATTTGGCTGCCAGGATTTGTTACGAGAAAAGTGCGTCGACATCCCTTGCCCCGTGAAGCACGCGCATCACAAGCACCACGTCCCCCTGCAAGCGGTAGAAGACGACGTAGGGCGCAATGGCGAAGCTGCGAACATCGGCACCCAAATTGGGTCGAAGGCGACCGGCACCCGGCATGGAAGCAAGTGTGTGGAATCGATCGTACAGCTTCTCGATCTGCTTCGTGGCGCGAGGCGGGCTGTCCTTGGCAATATAGTCGCGAATCTCCTCAAGATCGTGCAACGCCGCTGGGGAGACATCGAAGGCGCTCACTTTTGGGGTTCCGGAGCATCCAACGGAACGCCCCGAAGAAGGTAAGCGAAGGCGCGCTCTCCATCAATCGCCTCACCACGATCCAGCTCGTCGATCCCCACCTGAACTGCGGCACGCAATGCCTCAAGGCGTGATTGGCGCAGCGCATCGCGCTCGTCAAGCAAGCGGAGCGCTTCCCTGACGACCTCGCTTGATGAGGAGTACTCACCGCTTTCAACCTTCCGCGAAATCTCTGCTTCGAGATCTAGTACCAGCGACAAACTCATCGAGCATCTCCTCCACTACCACTTTACCTCACTAAAGCAGCCCCTTGCGCTTCCGGAGCACCCATTCGCCCACCAGCAGCATGATGAAGAGGGCGATGGGAAGCGGTGCGTCCCACAGCTCGTGCTCCACGCGCGTCTGGGTCTCCAGGTGGCGGTCCGGCACTAGCTTCGGTAGATTGGCGAACTCTCCCCAGAGGAGGTAGGCCCCGCCGGAGAGCGCAGCCAGCCGTCGGAGCAGCGGCTCGTTCTGCTCGGGCTGCTCCAACTCCAAGCTGGAAGTCTCTACCACCACGTTGGTGAGTGACTCCGTCCTTGCGCCGCCCGGCGAGTTGAGCATCGCCTTGTAGGCGCCGGCCTGGGCGGGCAGCCACTCTGCGGAGTAGACGCCGGCTGCGCCCGGGAGCGGCTCCAGCTTCACCGGGAAGCGTTGACCGTCCGTCCGTTCCATCTCCGCCATCACGTGGGGCACGCGGACCGGGTGGTAGTTCGGGGTGAGGAGCCGGGCGCGCAGGACCACTTTCTCGCCCAGGCTGTAGGTGGTGCGGTCCACCGTCAGCCGGGTGAAGCGGTTAGCGCCGGGAAGCTCATGGGGGGTTAAGGTTCGGACCACCTGGCCCCAGAACCGGTAGAAGTATTTGTCACCCACGCGGAAGCGCCACTGCCAGGTGCTGTCCACCATCGTCATGAACGAGGTTCCTTCGCCCACCTGTTGGACCGCCATGAGCGGGATCTTGCCGTCCGTGCCGGTCATGGTGGGATGCACGGCTAGAACGCTAGCACCAGGTTTGGCGCGGTCCGCGACGCCGCACCAGTACATCCCGGGCAAGCTGTTCCAGAGCTGCCGGTTGCGCTCCGCATCCGGCAGCAGGAACATCATCGGGTTGCCGGCGCCCTGGTCGGTGATGGCCAGCTGGAACGGCTCACGGAAGAGCTGCTCTCGGCGGGTGGACGGGACAACGATCGGCCAGACCGCCTCAAGCTCCGTCCCGCGGTACTGCCACGGCAGGAAGAGCTCGCCCGCCATCGTGATGAGGCTGCCTCCTCGCTCCTCCACGAAGGCGCGGAGGTTCTTCAGGTCGACGGCGGTGAAGAAGTCGCGCGGCACATCGCCCAGGATGACGATGTCGTAGGAGAAAAGCGCCTTACGGTCCTTGGGAAAGCCGTAGATCGGGACGTTGCCCTCGCCGCCGGAGCCGGGGGCCGCATCCGCGAGGATGCAGGCGAAGAGCGTGGTCTTGTCCCGGAGGACGGCGTTCTTGAGGAAGCGGTACTCCCAGCGCGGCTTGCCCTCGATGTAGAGGATCTTCAGCTTCTTGTCGATGATCCGGATCGGCCAACTCTTCTGGTTGTTGGAGACGGTCAACTCGCCGCTCTGGGTCGGCACGCTGGCGGTCAGCGTCCGCGCGCCTACGACATCCGGCGTGAAGGAGAGGTTCACTTCCTTCTTCTCGCCCTGCTTGCCGAGGGGAACGTTGATCCGCTGCAGCACCTTGTCACCCAGGCGGAGGGTGAGCGGCACGGACCGGCCGTCAAAGCCGCGCTGGCGGAGGCTGACGGTGACCACCACTTCATCACCTTTGCGGACCACTTCGTCGGCAAGGAGGCTGGAGACGATCACGTCACGGGGCGGAGTGGGGTCGCCAAAGCCGACCGCAAAGATTGGCGCCTTCGTCTCAGCGGCGCGACGAGCGGCGAGGGCAGGGTCCTCGCCCATGTTCTGCCCGCCATCCGAGAGCAGGACGATGCCGGCGAGGGGCTGGCCTGCGGTGTCCTGGAGGACGTAATCGACCGCGTTCCCGATCCGGGTCTGCTCCGCCAGCGGCTTGCCGCTCACCAGGGGAATGGTCTCCGCCTGAATGGCAGGCCCCCCGGCGATGGCGGGCGCAACCTTCTCGCCCTTCTTGGGCGGCTTCCGCAACTCGGCGCTGCGCACGTCCGCGCCGAAGCGGTAGATGCGGACGCTATTCTTCTCCATCAGCTTGCGGAGCGTGGCTGCATCACCCTGATTGACCAGCCGCGAGAGCGTTTCCGCACGGGTTGCCTGGCTCACGCTGGGGTCCCCAAAGGCCCGGACCAGCTCCGCCTTGCGCTTCTGATTCTGCCAGCGGTCCTTGAGCGCCATGGAGCGGGACTCGTCGATCACGACGGCGAGGATGGACTGCGTGGTCTCGGTCCGCTGGCTCCGGAGCATCGGCTGCCAGAGCATCAGCGCGAGGACGGCGATGGCGGCGAGTCGGAGCGCCAACATCAGCCCCTTCCACGCCCACGAGGGCCGGGTGCCATCCCGGTGGTAGAAGACGGCCACCCACACCAGCAGTGCCAACGTGACCCCCACGGCCACCCAGACCGGCCACGGCTGCACGAAGAACAGCCGATCCGCCCGGAACACATCCTGTCCGGGATCGATGCCGAGAAGTCGGTAGAGCCAGTTGGTCATGGGGAATCAACGATCAAGGGGGCGGGCAAAGTGCCGGAGGGCTTATGGATTGCGAGTAGGATTAAGATTAAGAGTAGGATTAGGAATGGTCAGCGCGGGTTCGTGGCCGCTTCCCTTGCCTTCTCATAGCTGGTGCGGTCCAGGACACCGAGCCAGTCCTCCACGTACTCTCCGTTGATGATCCGGGCATAGGGATTGCGGCCATACTCCCGGTAGCCGACCCGCTGACAGGCGCGCCGGCTTGCTTCATTGGGCATGAAGACCTTAGTGAAGAGCGCGTGGAGGTTGAGCTCCTCGAAGACCCATCGGGTGCGGGCGTGCATCACGCGGGAGGCGACACCTTTGCCCCAGAACTCACGCTCTCCGATGACGATGCCGGTCTCGGCGGTGCGCTCCACCCAGGCGATGTCGTGCAGGCCGCACTGGCCGATGTGCTGCTGGCCCAACTCAATCGACCAGATGACGCAGTTCGGGTTGGTCGAGATGCCGGCGTACCATTCGCGCTCGGCCGCGGCGGCGATGGGGAATCGGAGCGAGATGTAGCGTGTGACCTCCGGGTCCGCGAACCAACGGACAACCGCATCGAGGTGATGCTCGCGGGTCGGGACAAGCCTGAGCGCCTCTCCGTTGACCTCCCCGCAGGGGAGAATCGGTCCTAGCATGGAGCGACCTCCCATCCAGTGCAGCAGTGCCGCATCACGACCGCCTTCCGAATAGCTGAGCCAGCATCGTTTCCAGGACCATCAAGCCGAGGGCCGCGAAGAGCAGGTGCCGCCAGAGTTCCACTCCCTGCCGGCTGCGGTTGACCGCGCCCAGCAGGTCCTCGTTCAGTCCAACCCAACTCCAGCCCTGGAACGGCAGCAGCCGCCGAAGTGCCGCCTCCCCAAGAGCGCGCAGGTCGGACTCGGCTGCGTCCCGGTTCACCGCGAATACGTCCTGCGTGCCACCTTCGACGGCGAGGCGGTAGAAGCCGGCGGTGCGCGGGTTTTCGAGAGTGACCACCGCGCCGCGCTCGTCGACTAGGGGCCGGACCTGGGTGCGGTTGCCGCCCGGGGTGCTGACAAAGCTCTTGCGGCTCGCTTCCCCAAGCGGGATCGGCTTCACCAGAGTCTCGCCCACGACACCGTTGCGTGTGCCGTCCGTTCCAGAGGCGAGGTAGGCGACCATCTGGTGGATCATCGGCAGGAAGAAAGGGCGCGCGGGGAGGTCGTTCCACTCCAGGTCCGCCGTGCTGGCGACCATCACCACCTTGCCCAGGCCGAAGGACCGCTCCACAAGTGCGGGCTGCCCATTGGTGAAGCGGGCCATGACGCGGACGCTCTTCTCGCCCTCCTTGGGGGTGAGGCGGTAATAGCGGTTGAACTGCGCCGTGGCGACATCGACATCCTGCGCGGAGCGGAACCGCTGCAGCGCCGGATGGTCGAGAGTCGCGGGATCGAGGTTTGCCTTTTCCGACTGCTGGCCCCCGATGCGGGCAGGAAGCAGGCTGGGGTTGGTATCGAGGAGGTCGCGGTTGTAGAGGCCCGCGTTGACGCGGCTGCCGAGGAAGAGGATCAGCCCGCCGCCGTTCTGAACGAATTCCGCCAGCAGGCGACGGTCGCCCTCGCCCAGGGAGGCGACATCCGAGAGGGCGACGACGTCGTAGTCCCGGACATTGGCACCCCCCAATCCAGAGGAGGCGGTGACCAGGCGAGGTTCCAGCGCCGCCGGCTCGCCGCCGGGGCTGACGGGCGGGGAGAGGGCGAGTTGTAGGAAGAAGCCGGCATCCTTTTGGGGATTGCCTGGATTGGGCTTGCCGTTCACCACCAGGATGCGCACATTCTGCCGGACGCGAACGGCAAGGTAGCCACGGTCATCCGCAGGGAGGCGGTCGTCCGCAATCTTGACAGTGCATGCGCGGACGCCCGGTTTGTCGAAGATGTGATTGAAGGTGACGAGGGTTCCCTGCCCCGGCTCCACGTCGACCCGCTGCGCGGACCCCTGCGCCTCGCCGTCGATCTCAAGCGTCACCAGCAAGTTGCGAGCCACCTGCTTGCCCCGGTTCACCACTCGGGCCTGGATGCGGGCTGCGGAGCGGACCGTGGCGATGCCGCGCGCCGTCTGCACCCACTCAACCGCGACGTTGGGAGCATCCCCGTCGCGGGTCGGCAGCATCATCACGCGAGCGAGCTTGCTGAGGCTTTCCCATGCGGTGGGGTCGTGCCCCTTGCCTTCCCAGCCACCCGCTTGGCTGTCGCTCACCAGGTAGACCTCCCGGTTGACGAATGAAGACTCGCCGGTAATCTCCAGCGCTAGGCGGGCGGCCTTGCCGAAGTTGGTGCCCGCGTCCGTGAGGGTCACCCGCTGGATGAGCGCGGCGGCATTCTTTAGGTCGAGCGAGGGCTTGCGGATCAGGGCGCGCGGCGGATCGGATGCCAGGACCACGCTCACGGAGTCGCCCTGCTTCAGGCCCTTGTTCACCAGTTCCAAGGTCCGCTTCAGCGCCCGGTCCCAGACGCGGTCGGTCCCGGCGCCTGGAGGTCGGAAGCCCATACTGTAGCTGTTGTCCAGGATGACGATGGCGTGGACCTGCCCGCGCTGATTGAAGACCTTCGCGTTGCCGAACCGCACGATGGGTCGGCAGACGGCGAGGACGACCAGGAGGATGACGAGGCAGCGGATGATGAGCAGCAGGAGTTGCTCGATC
>JANPLG010000583.1:0-9249 GCA_031426395.1 Actinomycetes bacterium | reverse complement strand
GCGGCACGACGGCAACGGGCCCGGGAACGGCGGCACCGACAGGGCGGCTCGGGAGCCTACACCCGCCGCCGCCTTCCGCGGCGCACCCGTCTGGAAACGGAACTCACCAATCGGAACTCTCAAGGCAAGTGACCCACTAGTGCTGGCGGTGATCGTGGGCGGGTACATCAGCTATGCCAACCAGACGCCGGACTGGACCCCTCCCCAGGTCACCCTGCCGATCCCGAATGGCTACGACGACTACGTTGCGGCAGGCCAACTGCTCCCGAAGACTTCTAACCGATTCAACGCGGCTACCGGCACCGGGCCGGAATTGAAGGCGCACCTGGCAGCCTCGCGCGAGGCACTGACCCGCCTGCGCAAAGCAAGCGCCAAGGACTGCCGTGCGCCCGCTTCGCTCTCGTTCAGCCAGGGTTTCCCGGAACTCGCCACGTTCCGTGAACTGGGCCGAACACTGGCGGGTGAAGGCAACCTCGCGGTGTCCGAGGGTCGTCATCGGAGCGCTGCACGCAGTTACGGGGATGGGCTGCGGCTGGGCGGGGATGTTCAGCGTGGGGGTGTCCTGATCCAAGGCCTGGTAGGCTTGGCCATCCAGGCAATCTCCCTCAAGTCGATCCAGGATCATACCGACCAGCTCGACGCCACCTCAGCCTTCTGGCTCTGCCGCGAGATGGGGCGGCTGGAGCCCCGCCGGGGAACTGCGGGAGAGAGCTTTGCCGGAGAGCGGGATGGGACCAGTGCCGCGCTGATGGAGATGTTCCGCAGCAAGGCGTCGTTCCAGGCCCTTGGTCAGCAGGCCGGAGGCGCTGGCGGTGCCGCCGTCGCGGGCGGGATGCTGTATCTCATCACCCCCAAGCGGGTGATCCTTCAGAACCAGCGCACCTACATGGATCAGCTCATCGCCGCTGCGGACGCGCCCTTCCACCAGCACGCCCCCATGCCGCCGGTGCCGAGGGACCCCATCAACTCCCTCCTGATGCCTGTCTTCTCTCAGGCCCAGTTCTCCTACCACCGCCGGGACGCCATGTGGCGTCTGACCCAACTGCGGCTGGCGCTGCGCACGTATGAGCTTGAGCACGGTCGGCCCCCCGCTTCTCTCCAGGCACTCGTGCCGCGCTACCTCGCGGCCATCCCGGAGGACCCGTTCGCCCCGGCACCGATGGTCTACCGCGTCGTCAAGGGCAAGCCCGTGGTGTACAGCGTCGGGCCGGACGGCCAGGACAACGGCGGAGAAGACCTCGGCAACCGAGTCACTACGGACAGCCGCGGCGACGTGGTGACGATGAAGCCTTCCAAGGAACTCGGCGTGAAATGAGGCATCCACGGTCACTGACTTCCGTAGCCGCAGTGCGACTGGCGTGGGGAGCGTTGTCCGTCGCCCTGCTTGGGACTGCCGTCATTCTGGCCGTCTATGATCACTATGCGCAGCAACCGCCCGACTGGAAACCCGCCCCGCCGAGCTATCCCATTCCAAACGGCTACGACGATTTCGTGGCTGCTGCGGCCCTAGTCCCCGTGCAGCCGAACGAATCGTACTCATTGACGGAAGCGGAACGCGCCGCAGTTCTCGCGCGTGCGCGGCTGGGCCTTGGTCGAGTATGCCAGGCGCCATCCGAAGGAACGGGGGGATGACTGGCTTGGTCCCAATCGGGGAGATGTTGACTCAAGAGGCGGAACAGTTCGCATCGCATAGGCAGTGGCGGAGGGCTGCGAGAAGCTACCACGACGCCTTGGCCTACGGCTGCCAGCTTAGAAGGAAAGGCAATCTTGTCGCGACGCTTCAGGGGAACGCGGTTCAGGCGATGGCCTTGAAGAGCCTGGCCAGCCGCGCCAGGCAAATGGATGGAGAGGCTGCCCTGATGTTGCTGCAAGTGCTTAAGCGTCTGCGTCCCGTGCGCGGCAACGCGTCCGAGAGCTTGCAGCAGGAGCGCGAGTGGGGAAGCCGACAACTGGCCGAGGCGTTACGCGAGCGGAAGTCGCTCCGGGGAGTGCTCCGCTCTTGGGACATGGGGTTTGAGCGAATCGTTGGAATCGAGTGGGAGTGGCAGTTTCGATTTCAGCCGAAGCGCGCAGTATTCCAGACATTCCGAAATGCTATGGAGGAGTTGGCGAAGGAGGCGGCCCTTCCGCACGGACGTCGCCGCTTCGGCCTGCGAGCACCACCTTCCGACATCTTCAACCAGCTCATCGTGTCCGTCTATTACGGCGTCGCCAATGCTCATACGCGCAGGGACGCCTACTGGGAGATTGCGGAAGCCCAACTCGCGATAGCCTCCTATTCCTCACAGAATCAGGGAAGACTCCCTTCGTCGCTCTCGGAACTCGTTCCGCGCTACATTCCGAACGCGCCTCAGGATCCGTTTTCGACCGGGCCACTCCTCTACCAACCGAAGGGCAGCCTCAAGGCACCGCTCATTTACAGCGTGGGCATGAATGGAAGGGACGACGGCGGAAAGCTCTTGCCTTACTCCGGTCCCGCAACCGACAAGAGCGACCTTGGCGTCCTATCGCTTGCGCCCCATTGATCGTGCAATCGGCGGCGGGTACGGTCGTAAACATTGAGTTCCGCTCCATCCCTGGGTTGGCCAGCTCCCGCATTTGCGCTCCAACTCAACCTCGCTTCCCAATCCGCATTCCGCATTCCGCATTCCGCACTTGAATATCAGGGACTCAGCTGCTGGCCTCCCGTCACGTTGATCGCCTGACCGGTCATGTAGTTGCTCTCATCCGAGGCGAGGAAGACGACCACATTGGCCACGTCCTCGTAGGTGCAGCCACGGCCGAGCGGGACCTGGTCTTCATACTTCTTGCGGACCTCTTCCACGGTCAGGCCCCACTTTTGGGCGTACTGCTCGTAGAGGCTTTGCTGCCAGAGCGTGCCGTCCAGCAGGTTGCCGGGACAGACCGCGTTCACCCGGACCCCGAACGGCGCTAGGTCAAGCGCGATGCTCTGCGTCAACCCGATGCCTCCGAACTTGCTGGCGGCATAGGCGGCGTTCCGGTAGCTGCCCTTCTTGCCGCTCTTGCTGTTGATCTGGATGATCGCTCCCCGTCGCTGCGCCGCCATCACGCGGCCCGCCTCACGGGCGCAGAGGAAGTAGCCGGTCAGGTTCACGTCCAGCACGGCCCGCCAGTCCGAAAGCGGAAACTCCTGGAGGTCGTGCGCCTTGAGGATGCCGGCGTTGGAGACCAGGATCTCCAGCCCGCCCAACTCGGCGACCGTCCGCTCAACCATGGCCTGGACGGACGCCTCGTCGGTGACGTTCGTCGGAATGGCGACCGCCCTGCCACCCGCTTCGCGCAGCGCGTGAGCCACCGCTTCGGCCCTCCCAGCGTCGAGGTCCGCTATCGCAACGGGACAGCCTTCTGCAGCCAGCCGGTGCGCGATGGCTTCGCCCAGCCCCTGTCCCGCTCCCGTCACCAGCGCCACCCGGTCCTTCAATCGCATCTTCAGCTCTCCTTTGAATGCCGGACAGCAACGCGGCCACCGTCACGACCACGGAACGTAGGGCGGGCGCTCCGTCGCCGCTCCGTCCTCGTGCCGGTTCCCGTCATGCCAGGCGGGGCCAGCCCAGGACACTGGCGTGGTAAGCCTGTCGATGACGGCTCATCCACCGGAGGCGAGGCGGGCAGGGACGCCCCGCCCTACAGCCGGCTGGCCGGTCGCCGTCTCCACTTCAGGTCAAGTATCTCTTGCTGTCCATCCGCAATCCGCAATCACTGGACCAGTCGTTCCCAATGACCAAGGAAGTGGGAGAATGGAGAGACAATCGTCCCAAGATTCCTGCCGTCCGCAGGCACACCCCTCGCACCCAACCCGAAATCCGCAATCCGAAATCCGAAATTGGAAGGGGCCGTCACCGAGTGCTGCGCCGCTACACACTGACATTGGCAAGCTGGGTCGGGCTGGCGTGGGTCTACTCGGCGGCTCTGTGGCTGACGGCGGTGGTCTGGGCCGCCTACCAGGGATGGCTTCCGGGCGTGGGCGTGCTGACGCTCCGCTTCGCCGCCAGCCTGGCAGTGGGAGTTGGCCTCTGCGCCACGGAGCGCCGGGCCTGGGCGGCGGCCGTCGGCGTGTCGACGCTTCACCTGGCGCTCGCGCTGGCGCTGGGTGCCGCAGCGATCGGACGGCTCACCACGCTCTCGCCAACCACCCTCTCCTGGATGACGGTCTTCTTCGGATTGACGCCGGAGCTGGTCTACCGGGTGGCCTATGCCTGCGTGCTCCTTGCCGTCATAGCCACCGCCAGCCTCGTGGTGCTGTGGCGCGCGCAGCACGAATTCGATGTCCCCGACCGCCGCCCATTCTCCATCCTCGTGCGAGAAGGAGCGTTCGCCGCAGTGATGGTGATCGCGGTCGACGCCATGCTGGTCGGCGTGCTGTGGCGCGCGTTGGCGCGTTGAGGCCTACGGCGAGGCAGGCTCAGCCGAGGATCAAAGCTGCGTCCGGTAGCGGTCATACTTCCGCTCGAACTGCGGCCGCGTGAGCGTGGCGAGGTCCCGCTTGATTTGGGCAGCACGAGCTTTGTAGTCGACCTCCAGCGGGAAGCTCATCTCGAAGGCGCGCTGGTCCTGGGTGTCCAGGATGTGGAACACGTGGACCTGCCGTTCGTTGAAGGTGTGACGCTCATAGGTCGGGCGGTAAGCCTCTCCCGCCAGGGCTTGCACGACCGCGTCCGCACCCTCACTTACGATTTCAGGAGCCGCCCTTGGTGCGCCGGGAGACGGAGGTCGGAAAGCCTGTGGATGAGGTCTATTGGCTTGGGGAACGGGCGGACTCGGGCGAGCGGGGCGGTTCACTTGGGCGTTGGAGGACCCGTCCGACGTAGGGGAATCTCGGCGCGGTTCATAGCCGGCGAGCCGGAGCCATGCGTCCACGTCCCGCCACCATGCGGGCGCACCAGGCTTGACTTCGCAGTGGCTCCCCAACTGGGTGGCGAAACGGATCATCAGGCTGCGCATCGGCACAATGCCCTGGCACATGGCGGCGAGGGTGCGCCCGTTGATTCCCAGGAGCGCGCCCCCGGTCTCCGGGGTGGCCTGCAGCCACTCCAGCGCTTCCTTAACCGCCGGACCGATTCCATCAGTCGCTTCCGCCATCGCCTGCATCCGCATCCGTGCCGTCAATCGCCGCGCCGTGTGGAGACAGGACCTCTTGGCCCGATCCTCGTGGCGGCTCCAAATCCAGTTCCGTGGAGTACCGTACCCCGCATTGCGCCATGAACCCCGCCCTCACCTTCTCGCCGCGAAGAAATCGTGGCAGCGGGACGCCAGGAGGCTCGGCTTAGCGCGGGCGGCGGCGAAGGACATCCGGCGGACGGAAACTCCCCGTCACCACGCCCGCGATCCGGGCATGGGGACCGCAGGGCATCGTCCGCCACTCCGGGTTGTCCGGCACCAGGCTGGGCACGCCATCCACTACGTCGTACCTCTTCAGGGTGATCTCGTCGTTCACGTTGGCAACCACCAACTGCCCGCACTCCGCCGTGGTGTGCGAGCGGATCCCAACGAGGTCGCCGTCCAGCAGCGTAGGGGCCATGCTGTCGCCGCAGACGCGCAGCAGGAACTCCGGATTCCCGAGGAGGACCGCAGGCACGTCCAGATGCTCCTCGGGGTTCTCGAGGGCTTCGTGCAGATCCCCCGCCCTCACATGCCCGAGAACCGGGATCCCCCTGACCTCCAGACGGGCGGAATCCAGCGGCTCCGCCAGCGTGGCAACCTTCTCCAGGTCACGGGCGTGCTGTTCACGCTCATCCGCCTCTCGTGCCAATTCCGCAGTCTCGTACTCGCCATAGCCGGCGCGAGCGAGCGTCTCCCGGATGGCACCCAGCGCCAGACCCAGCTTGCGGGTAAGGTCGTAAGATGGCCGGGTGTAGCGGCGACCGCGGGCCTCATCCGCGTGGATGATGCGCCAGAGGTAGGTGTAGTCGCACCCCGCCTCGCGGCAGAGCGCCGCCAGGGACATCCGCCGCTCCAGCAGCTTTTGCCGGAGCCAAGTGCCAAACGACAGTTCGCTGGGTGTCATTCCTTCGCGAGTATACCACCGGGGCGCGATTGCGGCACGGGAGCGGTTTCAACCGC
The DNA here is from genome assembly GCA_031426395.1 of Actinomycetes bacterium. Lineage (GTDB taxonomy): Bacteria > Armatimonadota > SYMT01 > SYMT01 > SYMT01 > JANPLG01. Next base: position 3,168 of record JANPLG010000583.1, on the reverse strand, counting down.
GGAGAACGCAACGTGCGCAGAGAAGAGGACCGGGGAAGGGAGCGGATCAGAGGGCCGCTTCGGACGGAGGTCATTCGCTTCGGCAACCGCCCGGTTTTCCGGTTGTGTTCTCAACGCTCTCTGCGTCCTGTGCGGTGGGAAAGCGGTTTCCCGGACTTGCGAATCTCGGCAACTCTTGCCCGGCCCTTCGACCTGGCTAGAACGCGATCTCGACGCGGGCTTCGGGGATCTCCTTGGTGATCTTCATCCGAAAGTTTCCCACGTCCACTTCGGAGTCGTCGGAGAGACGGCGGGTCTCCATCACCAGGTTACCGTCCACCAGGATGCCGCCCGCGCTGTTGTTGCCCACCAGAAAGGTGTTGAACGTAGCCCCGGTGGAGGTATCCGCATAGACCCAGAGCCAGGCGTGGCACCCGCGTGACACCGTGTTCTCCGGGTCGAACAGGCGGACGTCCGGCCGCAGCGGTCCCGCCGGATCATCCCTGCCAACCAGGATCACGCCACGCCGGAGCGGAACCTCCGCCAGCACCTCCGGCTTGGGCGGGGGAGGAGGCTCAGGAAGTGCCCAGTCCGTCAGGGTGCTCACGGGATCCATCCTGGCACCGTCGGCGTCGCGGAAGAAGGCGCTGATGGTGTTGCGCTCCGCCACTTCGCGGCCCGGCTTCGGACGGGACGGCGCAGCTCCCGGCTTGTAGATGACCAGGGTCCCCAGCACCTCGTCCCGATCGAGGCCGGCGTAGCGCAGGCGCACCGGCACGCGGTGCGGCAGCGTCTCCGGGGTTTCAGGCAGGTAAACCGTGAGGGCTTCCGGCTGGTAGTCGTCCATCGCCACGCGCACTTCCACCGGGCCGGCGGGGAGCCGCCAGCGCGCGGGGCTCTCACGGGTCTCGCCGTTCACCGTCACCTGCGCACCGGGAGGGAAGGTCCGAACATCCAGGACCCCCATCTCCGGCTCCTTCTCCAGCACCGCCCGGTGCGTGAGACGCTGGCCGGGGCGCCCCGGCTCCACCCGGTAGCCCTGCTCCAGCATCAGATAGCCTGGCAGCGAGAAGGTGAGGGTCACCTCGCCCTCCGGAATGTCGTCCACGCGGCAGGGCGTGACCCCCACTGGACGATGGTCGGCATACGCCTGAGCACCCGACGGCTCGGACTCCAGCAGCAGGGTCCGGACCCGCCGCGGCAGGATCAGCTCATGCTCCTCCTTCAACCGGGCCCAGGCCGGGGCGACCTCCGCCTCGTCCAGGACCGTGGAGAGGATGCGCTCTCCCTCCCCGCGCTCCGCCTCTGCCGCGGTGAGGACGGCCACCTCGATTTCCAGGGCGCTCCGCAGTTCGATGTCCCGCGCGGCGGCCTCGCGGCTGATCTCCTTCAGCAGGGCGGCACGGCTTTCAGCGAAGAGCTCCTCCCATTCCTGGCGCTCACGGTCGCTCTCCACCACGCGGACCGCCAGGTAACGCCCGGCAGCGGTGCGCTTTCCCAGCAGCAGGTTGGCGGTGGCCGATTCCGCCATCGCCTGAACAATGCGCCGGCCCAGGTAGCGGAACGGCTTGTCCCGGTCAAAGCGCGGGATGCGTTCGAGAAGCTTCTTCGGGTCCATCGATCTCCCCGGCCGGGCGTGCACAAGTATCGGGCCGAAACCCAACTCCAATGGTGCAACGGTAGCAGACAGAGGTTCAACGCCGCCAATCTCGATCTGGTTCCTTGTTCCTGGTTCCTGGTTTCGAGTTGGGTGGGAGGCGCGGGGCTTCGATCTGCGACGCAGCAAGAGAGGGTGAGCTGACCCGCTCGTTGGAATACCCACGCTCGCCGGCGATTGGTGGGAGCGATTCGCTGGCTGTGCCTGGCCTGTGAGCTACCCCAGCGGGAGGCGCGCCATGCTCTCCGAGAGCACCTGGGCGGCGTAGCGGACCGCAGAAACCGCCTGATCGTAGTGCATCCGCGTGGGGCCGAGGACGCCGACCCAGCCGAACCGGCCGGCCGCCTCGTAGCGCGCGGCGATCAGGCTGACCTCCTGCATCGCCTCGTGCGGGTTCTCCTGGCCGATGCTGACCCGGATGTGGCTCTCGGACATCATCCGACGCAGCGTCTCGAAAGCGGATCGGCGCGCCTCTAGGAAGCGCACCAGCGGCTCCACCTTGTTCGCCTCGCGAAACTCCGGCTGCTCCAGGATGTGACTCGCGCCCTCGAGCACAAGGTCGCCATCCTCCTGAACCACCCCCCGCCCGATGACGCCGATCAGCGCGCGGACCATGTCCTGGTAAGGGTTCATCTCGTCGTCGGTGATGGAAACACTGGAGGCGCGCTTGACCGATACCTCCCGCAAGGCCTGATCCAGAGCGTTGCTGATCATGGTCACCTCGCGAGGGACCAGTGGTCGGGTCAGCTCATAGAAGCGGTGGACCACCTGGCCGTTGTCCAGAACCACCACCGCCAGCAGGCGCCGATCCGCCACCTGGACCAGGTGGACCTGACGGATGGAAGGCTCCTCATTCGCCGGAAGCGCTCCCACGGAGGTGTACCGCGTGATGGAGGTCAGCGCGCGGCAGGTCTGGACTAGAAGCTGCTCAAGGTCCCCTTCGCTGACGCGGTTGGCCGTCCGGAGCGTCCGCGCTTCGCCCGCAGAGAGGCGCTCCCACGCCATCAGGTGGTCCACGTAAAAACGGTAGCCCTGGTCCGAAGGGATGCGGCCGGCCGAGGTGTGCGGCTGGCGCAGGTAACCGAGATCGGTCATCTCCGCTAACTCGTTCCGGATGGTGGCGGAGCGGACGCCCAACTCCGGCTGCGAGGCGAGGAAGTGGGACCCCACCGGCTCAGCACGCTGAACGTAGCTCTCCACGATCACCTGGAGCAGCCGTTGTTTTCGCCGATCCAACTCCATGGGTCGTCCTTCGGACATCTCACTGCGCGAGCGATCTCTTCCCGCTCGCCATCTCCTTCGGATTCGTGCCTGAACTTAAGCAAATGTTAGCACTCGCCCCCTGCGAGTGTCAAAGATGGCGGTTCCCAGCAGGAGCGATCCTTGCTTCCGGCGATCTGCTTCCAGTATCAGCCCTTGGCCGGTTGAAATGCCTGGTAGCTAGGGTTCATTGTTTTATGGGGGGGGGGGACTACTTGGCCCGTGAGTGTGGGGTGGAAATCAAAAGGCAAAAGGCAAAGGGTCGCGATCCA
>JANPLG010000582.1:0-11539 GCA_031426395.1 Actinomycetes bacterium | reverse complement strand
CACCCAATCGCCGCCGCGCCCTGAGGCATAGGGCGCATCCCGCCGCTTGGAGACGACGCCCTCCATGCCCAGCACGTAGCTCAACAACGGCAGCCCTTCCGCGTCGACCGCAACCGGGTTGAGGGTGGGTTCTGACGGGGGGGGGCAGAGAGAGACAGGCCCGCCGGTCTCTCGCTGTGCCCCCGAGCAACGGATTAGGGGTCAGTCCTCATCTACGTAGGGCAGCGCGGTTCCTAGCTGCTTCTCCAACGCCTCCACTCGCTCAAGCAGCCATTCGACATCCGCCTTCGAGTGGGCGATGAATTCGGAGTTTCCCCAGCGGTCGAACCCGTGCTTGAAGCTGCACACCTCATTGCCGTTGGAACGGCTGGTGATCGCGAAGCCTTGACCAGGAGAGAACACCCGCAGCATCCTCTCCCCGGATCGCTTGCAGATGTTAGTCCAGGGGCCTTTGGAGACGCACCTGAGCCGGTCCTTGATAGCTTCGATGCGTTCGGCTGCCGTCAGCGTCTCGCTCATCCGATCCTCGTTCGCGCGCCGTAGTTCAGGGCAGAGTTGGGAGTGCTGAACGGATTGCTCGGCCTGCCCCCGAACCCATACGGGAACGCCATCCCCGCGAGGCTCCCCAGCCCGCCCAGCACGTCGTCGAAGCCAAACTGATTCTGCTCGTCCATCTGGTCCTCTCCACCGATGAGCTGCGGCAGGAATACCTGTTCTCGCAGCAGGGCTACCCTGGCTTGATTAACCGCGTCCGCCGCGACTTTGCCGCAGTTGCATCCGGCATCGTCCTCACCCCCACCGCCGCCACCGCAGCCTGGGCGGGACGCAATGCGGGCGTGAGCCTGGCGGCCTCTTGGTGGCAGCGACGGCGGCCGTGGGCAACTGGAGCGTCCGTCTCAATTCCGGCGAAGGGGAGGCTGCAGGCAACTGAACCTGCTCACGCTTGCCAAACCTTGACCAAGGGGGTGGCGGGGCGGGCCAGGGATGATCCCGACTCCCTTGAAGACACGCACGAACCTTTGGCATCTTCACTCATTCCGGCCGGCAATTCCCATCCGGTTCAGCGACTTAAGGAAAGCGAGTTCCACCGCGTGCCATGCGATTCACGTACGAGAGGCACCCCAGCCGGGGATCACTTCCCACCCAGCACATAGTCAGCGGCCTCGTGCCTCGCATTTGATGCCGAAGGAAATCACTTCGCCTCTGGGGCGACCGGTAGGCTCGCGGATAGTCCACACCTGGGGGTTGCCGGACACCAGCTCCCGGATCGGCGAAGTGAGGGCTTACAAATCGCCAAGCTAGTTCAGCTACCGCCAGTCCCCGGTGAGTGCAAATGCACCCCAGTGAAGAGGTTGCCGCCAACGGGGGTTCCGACCCGTCTCCCGCATCGCCCGCCGTAGGGCCTCATCCTTCGAGGTGCCCGCCCGTAGCTCGCGATAAAGGACGCTCATCAGCGCCGCGGTGCTGTCGTCAGGCACGCTCCACAGGCTCAGCACCACGCTTCGGGCGCCAGCAAACAGCAGCGCCCGGGGCAGCCCGATCACACCCTCGTTGCGGGTGGTCTCCCCTACACCGGTCTCGCAGGCGGAGAGGACCACGAGGTCAGCCCGGAGCCGGAGCTTCTCAACGATCTCCCAGGTCTGGATAAGGCCGTCCTCCGTGTCCCCGGGGGAGAGCGCGAGACCGGAGCCGAGCGCGTCGGCGCCATCCAGCACCCCGTGGGCCGCGAGGTGAAGATACCGGGCTCGCGGAGCATCCGCCTTGAGCGCCGCCTCCGTCGCCCCGCCGCCGAGGCGCACCTGGGCCCGAGCCCCGAAGAGCCGAGCGATGGACTCCACTTCCCTGCGGGTGCCCGGAAGCGGCGGCAGTCTTGAATACAGCGAGGCCAGCGCCCCGGGCGTGCCAACGCCATAGACTGGATCGCCATAGGCCACGAGTGCCGGACCGTCGCCGAAGGACCGTCCCCGTTCTCGCCGGACCTCCTGATACACGGACATCGACACGATGGTGTGGAGTGGTTTCTCCTGTCCCAGGAACAGCGCTTCCGAACCACCCTTCACCTTGGGAAGCGGCAGCGCCCCAAACGGAAGCAAATGGAGGGGACCGTCCGGACAGATCAGCAACCGCCGCGCTCTGCGGATCTGGGCCTGCGCGGGCAGCAGGAGCTGACCGTACAGCTTGCGGCCCCGGGCCAGGACAGCTCCCTCCTGCACAATGGCGCTCCGCAGTTCCGCCACCTGCTGGGCAAGTCGCGCTGCCGGAACTTGCAGGCGATACAGACGCGGAGGAGCCGGGCTCGCACCATCCTCAACCGCGACTAGGTAGCTCCCCGTTTCTCCGACGTGGTACGCCAGAAGGAGGGTGCCGGGGTCGAGAGCCGCGCGTGCCCCACGGAGGTCGAGCGGACGGGGGTAGGCCAGGGCGCCCAGCCGCGGCGACGCCCGGCGAATCTCGGCCTCGATCTCACGCTGCTGACGGACCACGGTCGCCAGATCTACCCGCAGTCGCTCCCGCCCGGCCGTGTCACCCGCTCCAAGCGCAAGGAGGGCAGTGCTACCGAGGGCGCGGCGGCGGTCAAGCTCAGCTTGCCGGCGGATCAGATCCGGAGGAGCGTCGGCTGACAGCCCGGTGCGGCGCTCCGTCATCAACTCGACCAGGCTCCGCGTTCGGGAGCGCTCGAGCGCGGAGAACAGCGCGGGAGCGTCGTGGAGTTCGGCGAGCGCAGCGATGAAGCCGGGATACGGGGAGTTCGAGCCGGCCAGGAGCAGGCTGCGAGACTCGACGGAGTCGATGCGTCGCCGCTCGTTCTCATAGATGGCGATGGACTGCTCGTAAAGCCGGCGTGCTTCCTTAAAGTTGCGGGTCCGCAAAGCGAGGGCGCCCAGATGGTTGAGACTGAGGGCCTCCGGCAGCGTGTCGGGCGCAAGCTTACGGCGGGTGGACAGCGACTCCTGGTGATGCACCTTGGCCGCGGCGTAGTGGAACCCGGCCACGCCGGTTTCGGTCGCGGCGTCGCCGCGGCACCGCTCGACTTCGCCCAGCGCCTCCTGCGCCCCGGCGACGGCTAGCGTCACCAGTCCCTTCTTGCGAGCCTCTTCACCCCCCGCCGATTCCCACGCAAGCACCAGGGCCTGACGTCCGAACTCCGCCGCGCGATCAAAGTCCTTTGTCTCGGCGGTCACCCTCGCGAGGCTGAAAAGCGCTAGTGCCCTGTTCGGATGGCGAGGTGCGACGCGGTCGTAGAGGGCGAGGGCTTCCTGCAGGCTTCGCTGAGCGGCCTCTAGCTGTCCCCGTCGCGCCTCCACCACCCCGATACCGTGAACTACCACCGCAAGTTCAAGAGAGGCTGGACGTAAGCGGGTGCACAGTTCGCGGGCGAGCCGGTAGTAGTCCGTCGCCGTCGGAAAGTCGCCGCGTGCCGTGCCGACGCGGCCGAGGTTGGTGTAGCTGGCAGCCACGAGGACCGTGCCGGACGCTAGCTTCTCGTGGAGCGCCAGCGACCGGCGATACTCGCTTTCTGCGAGAGCCAAGTCACCGTCCGCGAAAGCGACACCCGCGAGGTTGTTCCACAGCGCGGCGAGCTCCAGAGTCTCCTGTCCGACCCGCTGGTGCAGGCCCAGGGAGCGTTCAAAATGCTGACGCGCCGCAGCCAGGTCGCCCCGCTCCTGTTCCACAGCGCCGATGTTGGTGGTCGCCCGCGCGACGTCCAGCAGCGCCGTGCGGTCAGCTGGTCGCTCAGCCGCCTGACGCTCGTAGATGACCAGCGCCTGCTCCAGCCGGGTTCGCGCCGCTCCCAGCTCTCCCTGCCGCCGCAGCAGGTTACCGAGGTTGGCGGCAGCGTCGGCGGCATCCAGCGAGCCCGGCACCAGCAGTTCCAACGCGGACTCGAATGAGGCCCGGGCTACAGGATCGTCCGCCAGCGCCGATGCCGCCAGGCCGACCGAGTAGCGAGCGCGACCAACTAGTGGCGAGCCCGGCGCGGCACGCTCGCAGATCTGTAAGGCTGCCTCGAAGAACCGGCGCGCCAGGGTCGCCCGCCGCTGCCGGAGGACCGTGCTGCCACCGAGACTGAGCATCGCGGCGCTTGCCAGGGGCCGCTCGATTTCGGCCTCGCAAGCACGGATGGCCTGCGCCACCAGCCGAGCTTCATCGGCCGGACTTTCCGCGGCGGCGATAGCGCCTCTCACGAGCGCTTCCGCAACGGACGGGGTGTACCGCACCTGCTCCCAGGCGATCGCGGCATCCTCCCAGGCACGGATGCGGTCGGCAGCCGGGCCGCCAACCTCGATGGCCAGCGCCCGCAGCCTCCGTGCGTGGGCTACCGCAAGAGCGTCCCCTGAGGCCGCCGCCAATGCCCGATTCGCGACCCCGAGCGCCTCAGGCAGCTTGCGCGCCTGCAAGTGGGGCGCAAGCTCTGCCTGGAAGGGCACGATGACCGCAGGGACAGCAGGCGCGCCGGGCTCTGGCGTCGCTCCCCGGGAGGAAGCAGCCAAACAGAGCACGGCCGCGACTGCCCCGAGAGCAACTGCCGGAAATCGTTTCAACAAATCGCCAGCTCAGATGGTGGGGGGCTCACCCGGAGCCGGAAGAGTCGGGTTGGACGTTGAGGTCCGGACTCGCGAGCACCTCGCCGGACTGGTAGTCGTTCGCGGAATTCGCCAAATCGAAGCACATCTCACCGGCGGCGCTGGACTTCACCCAGCAGCGCTGGGTCGGCGACTGGCGGGAGAAGCTCAATCCGGCGGGAAACGCGTCGTAGTTCCCGTCGAGCACCGTGGACCACGAGAAGGCCCCTTCGTCCGCCTGCGAGATTCCGCCTTGCCTGGAAAAGCCACGCAGGTACAGTGTTACCGATCCGCTTACGGGAAGCGCGGATACCGGCGCGGTTATCGTTACGAGAAAGCCCGCATTTCTATCGGGCGTGTCCGTGGACAACGCAATCCCGGGTTCTTCTCCAATTCCGCCTCCGGCCATGTTCGCGCTCCTGGTTGGGTCACCCGCCCTCCGAAGTGACGACGGGGTAGATGTGAATTCATAGCACCATCGGCGGGGACCTGCAAGCGGGCCAGGGGATTACTTGTTTGTTCGCTCGCTGCTCTGCGGTGGAGCGCCGCGGGCAAGCGCAGTAAGCCACGAGCGGCGCCCCACCACGCTATGAAGTGGAGGTTGGCCGATGTGTCTCGAGGGAGGGACCCGTGATCAAAGTGGCGATGATCAGCGCCGGCAGCGTCGTCTCTTCGAAGAACCTGATGGATGACATCCTCAGCGGAGCGACCCGCCCACCAAGGGGCGCAGGCCCCAGACAACAAGCATCCTGAGAAGCGCCTCGCTCGCTGCCGTCTGCCAGCCGACCACCGGGGCCACCAGATAGCCCATCGCGGCGAGGACGGGCATGCTTCGGGGTGAATGGGCAACGGTGCCGCATGGCGAGTGCCGATTGAACGAGTTGGACCCGGAGCAAGTAAACGAGCGCAAAACCAGCATCGTGATGGTGCACTGCACCTCCCGAATCGATGCGCCGCTGTGAGCGGATAAGTGACCTCAGTCATGCTGATTGGGAGGACGTTGAGGTCTACGTGCCGCATAACGAAGGACGGATCGGTTGCGACGAGCGTGGGAATTGTCCCGCTCGAGGGTTGCATATGGACCCCTCGCGAGCCTCCCGTCCGAAGGAGCGGAGCCTTGACGGGTGAGCTGTGCGGGTGGGAACGCGGATGGCGGATACTCGGCGCGACAGTGCTTCCTTTCCTCGTGCTTTCAGTCTATCTGTGCTTCTCACGGTGGCCGCAAAGTTGGTTCACCAGCACGACGGATTACCTGGCGTTGGGGATCAGCATGGTGCTAGGACTGGCCGCCTTGTTGGGTCTGCTTCGCCGCGGGAAAGCCCGGCTTGTCGCAACTTGCACCTACGTTCCGGTGATGGGCGTGACGCTGATCGGCTACACCTTCCAGTTTGAATGGATGGTGTTCGGTGCCTGGTTGTGACGCGGCTCGTATTGGGCCACAGGTGCGCGAGGCCGTCGGGAGCGTGCCGAGGACGCGCTCGGGTGGATAGCCGGTGCGGACCTGGCGGAAGCGGCTCTCCAGGTGGCGCAGGACCGTTGGATCTGGCTGTTCGCTGCGCAGGTAGACGGTGGTGAGCCATAGCTCTTCCGGCTTCGACCAGCGGAGCAGGGCGTCCACGGCGCGCGCAATCTCGAGAACGCTTCCCTCGGTGTCGTCGATCCAGATGGACCAGTCGCGGGTGGAGGCGTGGAGCGCCAGCCTCGAGAGGGTTCCCTGCCGCCCTTCGAACCGGCTGAGGTCGAAGACGCACCTGCGACATTCACCGTCGTCCACGCAGAACGAACGGACCACTCCGAGCGGGCCGTAGCGAAGGCCATGAAGGGTGGCGTCCGCTGCACCCAGGAGTTGATCGGCATCGGCATGGCGGAGGGTGGCGACAAGTCTAACCCGCCTTTCCTGGGCGTGATGCGGCGAGCGGTGTCGGCATCCTGGACAGCTGATTTCGTATCCAGGCGAGGGTTGCCGGGCCTCCCGGCAGGCCCGGCAAGCAGTACCGAACCATTGCTCTATGACCAGTGCCGCTTCATGGAGCTTCTGGCGAGAACCGCAGGAGCAGACGAATTTTGGGCGCGAGAAGTAGAGGCAGGATGAGCAAAGAAAGCGGTGTCCCGCCCGGTCGCGACGCCAACAGTTCCGCAGTCGGAGCATCCCGCCGACAAGGGGGCGCAAGCATCCGACAAGGGCCATCCCTAACAGCGCACCTCCCGTTGCCTTCTCCCACCCGATGACCGGGGAGGCAAGGTAGCCCATCATGGCTAGGACGGCCATGCTTCGGGGTGAATGGGCACCGAAGACCGTGCGCAGGAGCCAGCGCCCCGCTCCGTCAAAGCCGCTCCGCACACGGTGGACGCCCCTCGCTAGAAAGCGAAGGATTTCGCGGCGCTTGCAGGGTACTCGTCCTGGGGAAATTGGGGCGTCCATTGCGGATTGAGGCCTTCAGTTGGTTGGGGCCAGGACAGGTTCGCTTAGTCGGAAGGTGGGTGCGGGCGGGACGCCCGCGCTCCGGGGTTCGCGTTGCGGATCAGCCTATTGGCCCTGATGTGAGCAGATCCTCGGCGGCTGGAGAGGCAAGGGATGAGGGCCGGTGTCGTCCGGCGCCTCCCCGCTGGAAGAACGCGGCCGGGTCCGGGAGAGTTTCCCAGTGCCGAAACCGTTGCTCCAAAAGGCGGTTCAGGACCGGGTCTTCCACGTCCCGCGCCAGGTAGAGCGGAACCCGTGACCGCTTTCCCTTGCCCTGCCCAATCTGGCGCAGGAGCGAATCAAGAACGCGGCCGAACTCCAATGGGAAGAACCGGGCGGGATCGAGCCAGACGCCGTCCACTCGCCCGGCGGCGTGCCCATTCGGGAGGTGCTCCATCTCCGGCTGCGGCATCCGCAGATCGAGGAGGCAGGTCACGGTGGCGCCGTCGTCCCTGCAGAAGTGGCGGGGCGGGCCGGGAAAAAGCTTGCCTGCGGGCTCCGTCCGGCAGACGGTGTCGAAGTCACGGCCATGGAGGGTGGCGAGGACGCGGATCGCTCGTTCGTGGTGGCGGAGGTCGCAGCCGTGGCCGCATTGGATGCAGCGCGCCTGGAGTTGGTGCTTCTCGTCGCTTCCGGGACGGGGGAAGACGGACCCTTTGCATCGGTTGCAGTCGTTGAAGTAGAGGCCGCCGGTGTGGACCACAAAGGCCTCCACCTCGTCGCCGCACTGACCGCATCCGTAGGTGAAGGGGCCGAAGCAGAGGCAACTGGGGCAGAGGAACCGGAAGCTCCCGGCGGCACGTCGCGCCTGCGCGGAACGGAGACTGGCGCGGGCGTCCAGCCAGACAAGGCCGCCGCCCGCCAGCGCCAGCGCGCTGACCACGGCCAGGCCGATAGCCAAGGTTCCGCCGCCAACGCCCGCTACCGCCGCGCCCGAAGCGGCCACCCATGCCACGGGCAAGGGCGCATAGCGGCGGAAACGCTCGAATTCCGGACGGCTGTGAGGCGGCACGTTCAGGAAGCCTCTGCAGGAGGAGGTTGGCGCGGGCTGGGGTGCCCGTCCCCTGCATCCATTCTGACATGGAGGTGCAATGACGCTGGTTTGGATTGCGCGGGGTGCGCGTCGTTCCCTTTCGCGCGCACTCAGTCATGAGCTGCGGCCCGCTGCGGCGAGCGTGCCCTACCGAGGTGTGGAGGAAGGCGCACTACTACGTGAGTAGGGGCCTCCCACGCGTTCGCCTTGAATGACATCGGTTCGGTCCCGTCGCAGTCGCTGGCCCTGCCTGGAGGCACACGTCCGCGCACGCATTCCGAAATCCGAAATTGGGCTGACTAGATCTCTTCGGAACCCCAGCCCGGCGGGATGTTCGGGTCCGTATCGCCGTAGGTCATCTGGGCATAGTTGAGCTGGCCCTGGGCGTAGCCGACCACGTAGACGACGGTGCCGAGGAACTCCTGAACCGAGACTTCCTTCCGCCAGGGCGTAGGAACCATTTTGACCAGATCTTCTTCCGTCAGCGCCTTCACCGTCTCGTGAAGCGCACCGAATGCCGCCTCAACACGGGCGACCGCTTCATCTCGCGACGTGGACGGAACCACCTCGGGACGGCCCTGCGGCATCGCCTGGTGGCCGACCATGTGGGAGACGAACCCGAGAAAGCTGGCGAAGTGGTCCGCCAGGGCGATAGGGGAGCGGGCCGCGCCGCCGGGACTGACCGAGAGTTGCTCATCCGGAACCCGCTGCAGACCGAAGACATACCGGTTGCGGGCCTGGGCGATCGACTTGAGGATGGGCGTGAGTTGGGGAAGGGACATCGTCTGAAGGACCTATGACGCAGAACGGTGGGGAAGTGGGGACCGCCGCTTGAGCCTAAGCGCCGAAGTGCTTGACCAGCAGCGTCAGGTTGTGGCGGTGCTTCCAGGCGGCAAGCTTCCACCAGTCCTGCATGTCCGCCGGAATGGGGACCGCGGCTTCGATCTCGTCCAAGCTGGTGCCGGCGCGGGCAAGGGGCGGCACCAGCTCTAGAAGCTGATCCAGGTAGGTGAGCCATCGGCGCAGATGCTCCGGCTTCACCAACGGCCCATGCCCCACGATGTAAACATCGGCGTCATACTCCAGCACGCGGGCGAGGTGCTGCCTGAGCAATTCGATCTTGGCGGGATCGAACTTGACCAGCGGGATCATGCCCCACCCGAAGAGGTCCGCGATGTGCAGGACCCGTGCCCACGGGAAGTAGACCACGGAGTCCCACGGGGTGTGCGTGCCTCCCAGGTACTCCAGCTCAATCTTCCGGCCGGCCCCTTCCAGGGTGTAGGTGTCGGAGAAGGTGATGTTCGGCTGCCCGTTGGCCTCCGGCTGCGCCGGCCCGACCGACTCATGGGCAATCACCGTCGCGCCCAGCTTGGCCCACGACTCATTGAAGCCGGTGTGATCCGGGTGCCAGTGGGTGTTGATCAGCCACTTGATCGGCTTGCCGACCGTCGTCCGAATGTCCTCCGGAACCTGGGCCTCCATCGGTCCGTCGTCGGCGGGATCCAGGGAGTCGATGATCGCGACGCTGTCGCCCAGGTCCGCCCAGGCGGCGTTGTCAACCATATTCCGGATCCAGACTCCGGGGCCAACCTCGAACACTTCGTCTTCGCGGAACTCAATCGCCATCTTGGTGCCTCCGGTCACCATTAAATCACCCCGGCCTTCAATTGCGGATTTCGGGTTGCGGATTTCGGATTGCGGATTGCGGATTTCGATGGCGGGTTGGCTGGATCAAGTCGAACCCCACCACGCCGGAGGCTGGTGAGGGCTGGCTGCCCGCGCTCTCTGCGAACTGCTGTCCGCTTCGTCACCACGCAATCTCGAGCACCTCACCGCCTTCGGCCGCCCAACCTGGAATGAACGTTCGTCAGCCCCAAGTCAACGCGGCTTCTTCCGCACAGAACCCCTGCGGTGTTCAACTTCCTAGCGGCGAACAGCTCAGTCCTCGAACTAGGATTCTCCCCCAGAACTGGGGGCCGGGGGGCGGAGCCTCGGCCAAGCGGCATCCGAGTCGCCTTCAGCCATCTCATCAACTATATGTGGCACCAACCTCCGCGCCCGCACCTCGCTCAGTTCGTTAGGAGCTGAGCGAAAAAACGGTTCTGGACCGGCTTTGACACCCCCTTGCCCTCGGGGTAACATCTGGTCAGACAGGAAAGGAGGTGGTGACATTCATGGAAAGTCATAGTCGAGGTGGCTGCGGGTAGCAGCCCCAGTCCTTAAGGGGCTGGTTACCCAAGTCCCAACAGTCCACCGGCGGGGAGCGCGAGCAATCGTGCTCCCCGCTTACGCTTTCTGTCCCAGCGTGCACCAAGAACTGGAAACCAGGAACCAGGAACATTGCGCCGAGCGGTTAGCCCTCGCTGGACGCGCCGGAGTAGAATAGCGCGGCACCTGCAAGGCAGCCGGCCCGGCTGATGCCCCCGATTTGAGGAGAACCGCCCGTGTCTGATACCGAGAACACCGCCGCCGCGAATGGCGCCGAAGAGCACGACGATGAAATGGAAGAGATCAGCGTCGAGATCACGGACGAGAACACCATCCTCGTCTACGGCTCTGACTGGGAGATCGAGCTGAGCCCGGACGAATCACGCCTCCTCGCCCAGGCGCTCATCGACGCAGCCGCGGACGCGGAAAGCGAAGGCGATACGGAAGAGACCGAGCCCGCCACCTAGCCGACCTTGGAACTGCTTCTCTCACTGACGAATAGGGGAGAGGGAGAGTGGGAGAATGGGAGACGGCCCCAGGTAACCGTCACCCAACTCCTGTCCGCTAACGCTCCTGTTGCGGTAGATGGAACGCTCAAGATTGACGGCGCCGCCCTCTTGGGTGGCGCCGTTGTCGCGTTTCAGTCACGGTTTTGTTCGGGCGGCTCAACCGTCTCAGATTCGGCCCGAATCGCGAATCGTTGATGCGATTCCCCCGAATCTCCTCCCGCCTTTTTTCGGGCTCGCGAGTCGTGTCAAGGAGTGTCACAAAGCTGGCACCCGGTGGCCCATGGGGGCTATTCTCTGCCTGATGCCGGCTGAAAACCGCTCTCACTCCGGTGAGGCACACGCCAGGCAGGTCCCGCCCCAACAGGGCGCTTAGCAGGGAGATAGGGCGACCTCATGGAGCACAGTACGCGCCGCCGCGTGATGCACGACAAGCCGCAGCAAGTAACCCGCATCCCCCCCTACCGCCCCGGTATGTGGGTGAAGATCAAGACGTTTGATGGGCGGGAAGCCGGGTCTGATCTCAGCGGCAAGGTCCGCCGCGTCAAGTCCCTCACCTGCAGCATCACCACCAACGATCAGAAGTTCGCGATCTGGCGCGTCCACTTCGAGGATGGCCGTTGCCTGGAATGGCACATGATCGATCGCGCAGCCACGGATGCCGAGGTGCGCTCCGCCCAGACCAAGCTCTCCTAGTCTCTGGAAGATAGCTTCAACAGCGGCGGGCCCGGGGTCCTCAGGGTAGCGGGGGCGCCCGGGGTACGTT
>JANPLG010000581.1:0-8626 GCA_031426395.1 Actinomycetes bacterium | reverse complement strand
GATCGCCGCGCCCCTGCCCGGGGTTGTGGTCGATGATCTGGCCGCCCGGAAGACCGGCGCATGGACCGAGTCGAGCGTCAACCAGTTCCGCGCCGGAAGCGGCTACGTGCACGATGGGAACGCGAAGGGCGGCGCAGCGATCCACTTCACACCGGACCTGCCGTCCGAGGGAGAATACGAGGTCTTCCTCCTCGCTCCCGCCAACGCGAACCGCGCCAGCAACGCCCCGGTCACCGTCACCATCAACGGCGCCCAGGCCAAGGCGCTGAAGGTCGACCTTCGCCCCGAAGCGCCAGGCGGGGCCATCAGCCTCGGCCGCTACCGGCTGCCCAAGGGAAAGCACACCACGGTTTCGCTCACGAACGAGGGTGCGGATGGGTTCGTGGTGGCGGATGGCGTGCAGTTCCTCCGCCAACCGTAGTAGCGACCCTAATCCTACTCATAATCTTAATCCTACTCGCAATTATTACTCTGCTCGACCCCACAACCTCGCGCCACGAGGAGCAAGCTTCGGCAAGCAGATCTCCGAAGTCCCTGATCGCCACTCTCCCATCAGCTCACAGCATTGACATCGCGCAGCGTGGAATAGGACCATGAGTAGGCGCGCAGCCGACCCAACGACCTTCCGATGCCTGATCAAGAGTACTTCCACCCACCCATGCCGACCGCCATCCCGCCTTCCACCCCTGCCTCCACGAACAGGGTCATCTACCACGTTCAGTTCTTCCGCCGCGCACGGCCTGCGGAGATCAAGGAGAAGCTCTGGACGGAGTTTTGGTACGCGCCCTGCATTCAGGTCCGTCACCTTCCCACGGAGGAAGCAGCCCGCGCGGAAGCCGAGGCTCGATGCGTGGCTGGAGCATGGCGGGAGGGATGGATGATCAGGGATGGCGAGGAGCCGGACGCAGACGGTTGGCTCAAGCCGGGATGGCATGTCTACCGGCTCGACCTGATCAAGGCGGCGGACCTGAGCAAGGTCGCCGAGGGATCGCTGGCGGCGTGGGTGCCGCAGAACGAAGAGCCGACCTTCCGCGGCGAGCAGCTTGCGCTCTCGCAGGCCCGGGCCACCTGGCGGAAGGGCGACGCCCGCTCCGCTATCCGTGTGATGGCAGAGGCCGTTACCCTCCGGGAGCTGGTCCAGCGCCGCGCCGACTCCCACCGGGCCACTGGCGGATAGGCACCGCCTAGTTGCGTGACAAGGGTGTTCTGACAGGTTGAATGGGAGAATGGGTGAGAGGGTGAATGGGAGAGGCTTCGGCCGTGATCTCCCCAACTCCCCGACGCTTCCTTTCCGTCGGCAAGGTGCGTTTCCTTCTTGACGAACCTCAACCAATCTTTGCCGCGTCAGCGCCCTTTCAGAACGGACTCCACCAGGTCCAGCAGGCGCTGCGGCTCCACCGGCTTCCCCAGGTGATGGTCGAAGCCGGCGGCGCGGGAGCGTGCGCGGTCCTCGGGTGCGGCATAGCCCGTGAGCGCCACCAGCACCACGCCGGAGTCCGGGTGCTCTCGGCGGATGCACTCCGCCACCCGGAGACCGTCCATACCGGGTAGCCCGATGTCCAGCAGCATCAACTCCGGCCGGTACTCCCCGAACACCTCCAGCGCCTGTGGACCATTGGAGGCAATTTGGACGAGATGCCCGCGCAGTTCCAGGATCTCCTGAAGCGTCTCGGCTGCGTCGGTGTTGTCCTCGACCACCAAAATTCGTCTTGCGTGGTCGGTGGTCGTACTTGGCGCCGTACCCGGATCAGCTTTCGACGGGGTGCTCTCCATCGTCAGGGCCGGGAGCCGCACGATGAACTCACTGCCCCGCCCCAGGCCGGCGCTGGTTGCTTCCACACTGCCGCTGTGCGCCTTCACCAGGTTCTTCACCATCGTCAAGCCAATGCCAAGTCCGCCCTGGGTGCGGTCGAGGGAGCGGTCAGCCTGCGTGAAGAGGTCGAAGACACGGGGGAGCAATTTGGGTGAGATTCCTTCACCGGTATCGCGGACACGGAAGATAGCCACGGGGCCGTCCTGTTCGCACGCCACAACGACTTCCCCGCCCGGCGGCGTGTACTTGGCAGCGTTCTGGACCAGGTTCAGCATCACCTGAACCAGCCGGTCGCGGTCGCCCTCCACGTAGACGGGAACCGACGGAACGGAGACGGCGAGCCGGTGCCGCCGCGCTTCGATGTGCGGCGAGCAGGCCTGCACCGCCTGATCCATCGCCTCAACCAGATCGACCCACTCCTTCCGTAGCTCGATCTTGCCGCGCGTGATCCGTGACACATCGAGCAGGTCGTCAACCATTCGGGTGAGATGCTGTGCCTGCCGCTCGATGATCTTACGGTGCCGTTCCACGAGTGGATCGGAGTCGCCCCGCAGGCGCAGGACATGCACTGAGTTCACAATAGGTGCCAGGGGATTGCGCAGCTCATGGGCCAGCATGGCCAGAAACTCGTCCTTGCGCTGGTCTGCTTCGCGTAGCGCCTGCTCAATGTTCAGCTGCTCCGTGATGTCCATCGCGGTGCTCACCATCTTGACCGGCCGCCGGTCCGCGCCTTCGCTTGCGAAATCGGTGCGGCCGTGCCCAAGCACCCAGCGCTCCGAGCCATCCGGCCTTCGGATTCGGTACTGAGTCCGGTAGCGGCCAGATGACACAGGGTCAAGCGCCGCTTCAAGGGCCGCCGCCACGGTGGGAGCATCCTCAGGGTGGATGACCTCGCGGAGCAGCCGCCCCGTCGTCACCGGTTCCCCTGGCTGGAAACCAAACATCGACCCTGTCCGCTCGTCGTAGGCCACAAGGTCCGCAGCGGGAATCCAGGTCCACGTCCCCATCTCCGCTGCGGAAAGGGCCAGACGGAACCGCTGCTCGCTCTCCCGGAGCGCCTCCTGAGCCTCTCTCATCCCGTGGATGTCGGTGCCGGTGCCATACCACTTGATGATCCGTCCGGAGTCATCCCGGGCGCAAACGCCGCGTGAGAAGTGCCACCGGTAGGTGCCGTCCTTCATTCGCACGCGGTGCTCGGCCGCGTAGTCCTCGCCGGTCAGCAGTGCGTTCTGCAGAGAGCAGAGGGTTGCATCAAGATCGTCTGGATGGATGGCGGGCACCCATTCCCAGGTGCCATCCTCCCGGCGGTTGAAGCCGTGATAGAGGGCGGCGCGGTTGTTATAGTAATCGACATCACCATCGGCGCGGAGTGTCCAGACCAGTTGCGGCATAGAGTTGGCGAGATCCTGAAACCGCTCCTCGGCCGCCAGGGACTCCGTGACGTCCCGATGCACTCCCACCCATTCCACAACCTCGCCCGCCGGGTCCAGGATTGGGACCGCACGGATGTCGCAGGTGCGCCAGCGGCCATCCCAGCGCCGAACCCGGTGCCGGAAGATGAAGGTGCGGCGCTCCGTCACCGCCTGGTTCCAGGCGTCCACTGTGGGCTGCTGGTCGTCCGGGTGGACGACATCGGCCCATCCATAGCCTTGGCACTCTGTCGCGGTTTGCCCGGTGAAGCCGCACCATGAAGGCTGGTCGCCGGTCATCCTTCCCTGGGCGTCATTGGTCCAGAGGATGTCCGAGACGGCGGTGACCGCCACACGGAAGCGCGCCTCACTGCGGGCAAGGGCGTCTTCGGCAAGCTTCCGGCTGGAGATATCGATGCCGGTGGATTGATACTCCGTAGCCCGTCCCTGCGCATCGAAGGCAACGGCTCGATTGGTCCAGCGAGTCCAGAGAACGCCCGCTGTGGACTCAAAGCGGTTCTCGATCTGCACCTCCGGCTCGTCGATGGAGAGCCGGTCCAGCATCGCTTCCAGCGCAGGACGATCAGAGTCGGGCACAAACTCCCAGAGATTGGTCCCGATCAACGCCTCGGCTGTGGTCCCGCGTGAGCGCGCGTAGGCGGCGTTGACGAATAGGAGGGTCCCGTCACGGCGGAAACGCGAGACCATTTCGGACTGGTTGTCCAAAATGGAGCGAAAGCGCTCAAGGAGCTGCGCATCTGCGCTGCTCAGAGGCTGATGCCCTTTGGAGGCCACACCGCCGTCCTGGTTAAGATCCGTCCTCAAGCATCTGCTCCCGGTCAGGCAGCGCGACGTTCATCGGCGACGCCATGCGGCTTCGGTCATTGTACGCCGCTGTCGAAAAGATTCAAGCAGAAGAGCCTGCTCAGCAACCGCCCTTACCGCTGGCGCACTGCGATCGAGCAATGCAAGTCGGCCGGTGTTCCCGAGCTTCGTGGTAATGGTTCGGTTTTGGAGTTTGGTTCGGCTGCGACCTTCGCCTCCCTACGCGAGCAGTTACGCGGCGGCGCGATCACGCACTGGCCACCGTTCTTCCGCATCCGGCGGCTCAGTCGCGTCATCCGAATCAGCCGCCTCGTCTGCCTCGTCTGCCTCATCGCGCTCAATCTGAACCACCCGTCGGTGCAGCATGTCCTCGACCCGTTCATCCGCCTTCTCGTCTCGTGGATTGCGAGCGGCATAGAACTCGTCGTAGTACGCCTTCACGAACCCCGCCACGGGCGTGGAGATCAAGGCGCCCAATAGCCCGAAGGCGCTCCCCATCGCCAGCACGGCGAAGATGGTGGAGACTGGATGCAGGTTCATCTGACGGGCGCGCACCAAAGGAGCGATCACGTCACCCGCGATCTCCTGCAGCACGATGTAGAACAGGAGCACCCACACCGCCGTCATCGGGTCGATAGCGAGCGCGATCAGCACCGGAGGGAGGGTCATGAGGTAGGGCCCGAGCTTCGGAACCAGCTCCGCGAAGAAGGTGAGCACCCCCCACAGCAGCGCTCCCGGCACTCCCATCCAGTAGAGGAAGGCAGCTGCGGCGATGCCCTCAATGCTGCCCACGATCACGTTCGACCAGAGCCAGCCCACCACCACCTCCGAAGAGCGGGCGAAGGCTCGTGCGGCCCGTTCACGCATTTGCGGAGGGAAAACCGAAAGGTAGCCGTGCAAGAGCGGGCGCGGGTTCGCCAGGGCATAGACCACCGTGCTCGCCAGCACGATGGCGAAGAGCACCAGCGTTACCAGGCCAAGGGAGTAGCGACCGACCCGGAGCAGCACGGTCTGGGCGGCGGGAAGCAGCTTCCCCGTGTCCAGGTTGTCCAGTTGCAGCCAATCCTCGACCCCGGGCGTGCGGGTGAGCCATCGGTCCGCTCGGCTCCGGAGAGAGGCAGCGTAGTCCGGCAGGCTGCGGACCAGTTGCGTCACCTGCTCTATCAGGGTCGGCACCAGGAGCCAGGCAAGCAGCGCGAACGCCGCGAGCAAGCTCAGGAAGACGAGCAGTGCGGCGACGCCGCGTGGCACCCCCTTCCCTTCCAGCCAGGTGACGGGCGGATTTAGCGCCATCATCAAGATCAGGGCGAAGGCGAAGAAGAGGATCGCAGTGGTGATCAGGTCCAGGAACCAGATCAACAGGAACACGCCTACCGCAAGCCATAGGAAGCGGGCAAGGACCCCATAGAGCTGCTGCGGACTCCACTCGGTGTCACGCACGAGAGATACCTCCGACAATGACTACCCGCGAAAACCTTCGACGAAGCTGAACTACGGTCGAAGCCATAGCCTTCGAAGCCGCCTCTCTCGAGGGTGCTCCGCTCCAATCAGAGGTTTGGTAGTGGCGCGTACTGTGGGACAAGCGCAGCAAACGGTTTTCGGGCACCGGAATCACCGGCGCCCGAGAGGGTCGGAAGGGAGCAGGCGATGGCGGGAGTGCTGTGGGGAATCATTGCATTGCTGGTCGTGTTCTGGTTGGTGGGACTGGCTCTGAATCTGGTGGGTGGCTTGATCCACATCGCGCTGGTGGTGGCGGCCGTGCTGTTCGTGGTCAACATGTTCATGAACCGGCGGCGGATCTAGCCACGCTACCACTGTCCGGATGATCAGCCGGCGTATGTCCGGATTTGTTTCGGGAGTGATCCGGCGCGGAACAAGGAGCACAACCTGGACTTCGGCGCTTCCGCAAAGGAAAGCTCTATGCCACCAGGGGCTCCTCAGCGCGGATGCTGTGAGAAAGTAAGCGGATGAACGCCACGCGGCCGAAGAGGTGGTCCTGGGGAGTGCGGGCGGGGACGCTCTTCCTAGCGGTGTGGTGGAGCTGCTTCATCTTGGCCGCGCCCGCTCTTGCTCAAGAAGAACGGGTGACCGTGCGGCTCGATGGCCGGTCGCTGTTCCGGGTGGGCGCGGCTGAAGGTTTGGAGCCGGACGCCCGGGCTCGCCGTGTGGAGCGCCGGCTCGCCGCCCTCCTGGAGAGGCCGCAAGCCATTGCTCCAGCACGGGTGGAACGCTCCGGTGCTGAGCGCGTCGTGACCGCTGCGGGAGCGCCCGTGGTCCGGGTCACGGAGACGGACGCACAGGAGAACCTCACTACGGTGGACGCGCTGGCGACCCAGTGGTCCGGAGCCGTAGACCGAGCGCTGGTGCGCGCTGCGTCCAGACGGCAGTCGCCTTCGGCGCGGTTCGCGGCGGAAGTGCGCGCCTCGGTGGAGACGGCCTTTGCGCGCCTCCTGGAGTCGGCGATCACCCTCGTCCCGCGCGCCCTCGCCGCCTCGCTGGTGCTCCTGGTCTTCTGGGCGATCGCGGCCAGTATCCGCGCCCTGATGCGCGCCGTGTTCCACCGGGTGGTGAGCGACGCCACGCTGGAGAATCTGCTCAAGCAGGTGGCCTACTACGCGGTCTGGGTGCTGGGTATCGCCGTCGCAGTCGATGCGCTCGGGATCGATCCGCAGGCGGCCGCAACCGGACTCGGGCTGACGGGTCTCGCCCTGGGCTTTGCTCTGAAGGACATCATCTCCAACTTCGTCAGCGGCCTCCTCATCCTGCTCTTGCGTCCCTTCCATCTGGGTGACCAGATCGTCGTGGGAGAGACGGAGGGGACCGTGGAGCGGATCACCTTGCGGGCGACCGAGATACGGACCTACGACGGGCGGCTGGTCTTGGTGCCTAACGCAGAGCTGTTCACCTCACGGGTCACAAACAACACGGCCGCGCCCGTCCGGCGGGGAAGCGTGGAGCTGTTCCTCGGGTATGACAGCGATCTCCAAAACGCGGTGCAAGTCATCTGCGCGGCCGCTCAGGCGACAACGGGGGTGCTCGACGATCCAGCGGCCTCGGTCCGCGTACGGGAACTGGGGCAGGATGACCTGGTGGTGGAAGCGCGGTTCTGGATCGACTCCCGCAGATCGGATTTCCTTGCTACGCAATCTGCTGTCCGCACGTCAATCGTTACGGCTCTCCGCAAGGCGGGCATCGGGCTTCCCGACCCGGACGTGCGTCACCTCGTCTTCCGCAACCCTGAGCTTCGCGGGGCAACCAAAGTGGAGGATTGGAGTGGTGCCCGAATCTCGAGTAACCGGAGGGAAGCCGCATGACGCGGAGAGGTCGGCACCGCGTCTATTGAGAGTGTCCCATCACACCCGCCCCGATCCAATGGCCCGGGGAGGCGGTTCTGATAGGCAGAACGCGTGGAACAGGTGGCGCTCGCTCATAGATGCAATGGCCTCAAGGTCCGTTGAAGCGAGACGGCTAATTGCTCTTACATCGGCCTCGCTTGCGTATCCAAGGTAGGAACTCTTGATGTGGAAGCCCATGTTCGTCCCCCCGCGACACAACCCGGGCCTCCACTGGTTCGCGCGGACCTTCGTCTCGTCCCTGGGGCGGCTCTTCGGGAATGTGCATTCGGTGAAGCTGGAGCCGCAATGCGTGGACCGACTGCGGTCGCTGAACGGACGCGCGATCCTTTGCCCGAACCACCCCACGGAGACGGACCCGATCACCGTGTTCTGGATGGGCCGGGATGTAGGGCATTGCTACAACTTCCTGGCGACCCGCGAGACGCTCGACGGCCCTCGGGGGAAGCTCCTGAACCAGATCGGCGTCTACTCCGTCATCCGCGGGTACCCGGACCGGGAGTCACTCCGGTACAGCCGGAAGCTCCTTGCGGAACTGGATCGGAAGGTCGTCATCTTCCCGGAAGGCCTAGTCTACGAGCACAACCACCGCCTGCTGGAGTTTCAGAGCGGCGTGGCCCAGCTCGGGTTCTGGGCGCTGGAGGACCTTGAGAAGCAGGGTAAGGATTTGCGGCTGCCGTTGGTCCCACTCGCCATCCAGTACCGGTGCTTGCGATCGGCCAAGCCAGCGATCGAGGCGGGGCTTCGCGCGCTGGAGAGCCGCCTTGAGATGCCGACCGGAGGAGCGTCACACTACGACCGGCTCACGCGCATTGGGGAGACGGTGGTGGGGAAAGTGGAGCGGGCGGAAGGGTTGAAGCCGGATGATAGCCTCGATCTTGGCGGACGCATCCAGCGGGCCCGGCGGGCGGTCCTGGAGCGCGTGGCAGAGAAGGCGGGCCTGAAAGTGGACGGCCGCCTGGCACCCGGAGACCAGCTCCACACCCTCACCAACGAACTGAAGCGGTGGGTCGGGCTACCCGACGAAGAGCCATCCGACTATGACGAGCGCCTCTTCCGCCAGCGAGCCGAGATCGCCCGGCCGCTCTTCGCGGAGCTGGTGCGGCTCCATAACACGGTGGCGGTCACGGGAAACTACGTGGCGCAGGACCCCACGGACGAGCGATTCCTGGAAGTAATCGGCCGGTTGGAGCGTGAGGTACTGGGCAAGGTGCAGCACCGCGTCC